>NZ_CAWPKW010000089.1:0-96440 GCF_963888615.1 Brasilonema octagenarum UFV-OR1
AATCTTTCCCTCTCCTTAATAAGGAGAGGGATGCCCGATAGGGCAGGGTGAGGTTTTGCTGGGTTGGGGGTTCAGCCACCCCTCCTTATAAAATTGAAGGTAAACAGCAAGCGTATCATACGAAGTCTCTACAATCGAGAAGAGATTCCAAATAAATTCTATGTCTTGGTTAAAAGGGCGCAAATGTCAGAAATTTTTGCTACTACTGGAACCATTGCCGCGATCGCCACTGCTGTTGTTCCCCAGCAGGGTAGTGTTGGGATTGTCCGCGTTTCTGGTTCACAAGCAATCCACATCGCCCAAACTCTTTTCTGTGCACCAGGGCATCAAGTATGGGAAAGTCACCGCATTCTTTATGGTTACATCCGGCATCCCCAAACGCAGCAATTGGTGGATGAAGCACTTTTGCTGATTATGAAAGCACCCCGTTCTTACACGCGTGAAGATGTGGTGGAGTTCCAGTGTCATGGGGGAATTATGGTGGTGCAAGAAGTTTTGCAACTGTGTTTGGAAAATGGCGCAAGACT
Organism: Brasilonema octagenarum UFV-OR1; assembly: GCF_963888615.1. Taxonomy (NCBI): domain Bacteria; kingdom Bacillati; phylum Cyanobacteriota; class Cyanophyceae; order Nostocales; family Scytonemataceae; genus Brasilonema; species Brasilonema octagenarum. The sequence goes on from NZ_CAWPKW010000089.1 coordinate 528, forward strand.
GGCACAACCAGGAGAATTTACCTTGCGGGCGTTTTTGAATGGACGACTAGATTTAACTCAAGCAGAAAGTATAGCGGATTTGGTAGGAGCGCGATCGCCTCAAGCTGCACAAACAGCACTCGCTGGTTTACAAGGGAAATTAGCTTCTCCTATTCGTCAGCTACGGGCGATCGCCTTAGATATCTTGGCAGAAATTGAAGCCAGGATAGATTTTGAGGAAGACTTAGCTCCGCTGGATGATAAAGTCATCATATCAGAAATTGAGAGAATCTCAGCAGAAATTTCCCAGATTCTTGCAACTGCGGATAAAGGGGAACTGCTGCGGACAGGTTTAAAAGTGGCGATCGTTGGGCGTCCGAATGTCGGAAAATCAAGTTTGTTGAATGCTTGGAGTAGAAGCGATAGAGCCATTGTTACCGATTTACCTGGGACAACCCGCGATGTGGTGGAATCGCAGTTAGTTGTCGGTGGAATTCCTGTGCAGGTATTGGATACTGCGGGAATTCGGGAAACACAAGACGAAGTAGAAAAGATTGGGGTTGAGCGATCGCGCCGTGCAGCTAGTGCAGCCGACTTAGTGCTTTTGACCATTGACGCCACAGCAGGTTGGACAGCACTAGACCAAGAAATCTACTCTCAAGTGCAACATCGTCCCTTAATTTTGGTGATTAATAAAGTTGACTTAGCATCTCCAGAAAAGGTGCAATATCCAACAAGTATCAACCATGTTGTCAAAACAGCCGCTGCTCAAAACCAAGGTATTGATGCTCTAGAAACTGCAATCTTAGAACAAGTCAAATCAGGCAAAGTCCAAGCCGCAGACTTAGATTTAGCAATTAACCAAAGACAAGCAGCCGCATTGATAAAAGCGAAAACATCTCTAGAACAAGTCCAGGCGACAATTGCCCAGCAGTTACCTCTTGATTTCTGGACAATTGACTTACGAGACGCGATTCATGCTTTAGGGGAAATAACAGGCGAAGAAGTGACGGAATCTGTTCTAGACCGGATTTTTAGTAAGTTTTGTATTGGTAAGTAATATCATGTTCGAATGAACACTTATAAAAAACGAAGAACCTCACCCCGCCCTCCGGGCACCCCTCTCCTTAGTAAGGAGAGGGGAAGGGGGTGAGGTCTTTTTATTGTAAGTAATTAGGCAAACATGATATCACTAAAATCCTATAAGTTGAGCGTATAGGGGAATACTAATTTAAACGCAACTCATTACAAGGATTTGTCATGTTTAATAAATTGAAACAACTCATCACCAATCAGCAAAACGTGATGGAGACATTGCAGGATGAGCCTTTTTACTTTCAGCCACAAGCAGTTGGCTATCACCCAAATAATGCCTACACTTTGGGACTGATTTCTTCCTTAGCTTATAAAAATGGGACACAACTAAATCCAAACCTTCAAAAAGATGTACCAGGTTGGATTTCAAAATTTCATGTTGCAGATCTGGCTCTAGATAAAACAAAGCTAAATTGGTTTGACAGTGATACTTGGAGTTTGACAGATACCCAAGCGATCGTACTAGAAAATCAAGAGGTAGTGATTATTGGTTTTCGCGGTTCTCAAGAAAGGATAGATTGGCTAACAGATTCCCAAATCATACAGCGTACTAAAGGACCTGGAGGTTACGGCGTACATTTTGGAATATATTACGCTCTGATGTCAATTTGGGATAAAATAGAGCCTTACATTAAAAATAAAGGAGACAAAACTCTGTGGTTTACAGGGCATAGTTTAGGAGCTGGTTTAGCAGTCATGGCTACTGCTCATTGTCTGTTTGAACTCAACATTGTCCCAAACGGGTTATATAACTATGGACAACCTAAAGTTGGTAGTGAGGACTTTGTTGAAGCTTTTAACAAGAGGTTTGTAAACCAGACATTTCGTTTTGCTAATAATAATGATATTGTGCCTTTTCTTCCTCTGAGTCAATCGGATATTTCTGTTAAAATCCCCAATATTGTTAAATATCTGCCCCGCTCTCATAAGCTAAATATAGTTAATGTCCACACAATGGTTGACTATTACCACGTTGGACATTTGAAGTATTTTGACAAAGATGGTGTTCTTCATGACGAGGGTTTAGGTATTGCCGATAAATGGCTTGATAGGATAGCTGGACATTTAGATAGTTTGTTAAAAATAGCCCCAGGTTCTTTGACAACTGGAGGTCTATTTGATCGCGCTGACCTTTTGGGCGATCATATGATGAAGCAATATATTGTCAATTTGAAAAAACATAGAGAGGAGTGGGAAGTGAATAATAAATCTGTCTCTAGTTAGTCACGTAATAACTCAAGTTGTGGGTTGGGGTGTCCTGTTGTGATTTAGTTACCCAACCTTCATGATTCCTAATATTAAAAAGATTGATATTTTCTTAATTAAAGCAAACAAATGTCTTTTCTCGAAGAACTTAACAACGCTAACGCATTCATCATAGGAGCAAGCCAAGGCATTGGTTTAGGTTTTGTGCAAAAATTACTGCAAGATGACAGGTTTGCCAAAATCTATGCGACAATAAGAACGAACAATTAAAAGACTGGCTGCAAAAGCGGAAAAAGCGATACGCCCTTGGCGTCTGCGCTCGTCGCTTCGTCTGCAACGCGCCCACAACATTACCTTCAATTATTCGGTAAAAGCGAATTTACCGTGTGTTGACTCAGCCAGTCCCGCGATATTCTTTTTATCCAGGATGCATAAGTCTGGTCTGATGGCTTCACTCTATCAATTTGCCCTACCAGTTCCTTGTCTAAAACTACACATATCCTTACCTTGTTGTCTAGATATTTCCTTTGGTATTGATCAATTTTATCCTTGTGCGTCTTTTGCCAAACTTTTTGTGATGGATGTTTTGGCATATTTTCCGTAATTTACTTTTTCAAAAATGTACTCTACATAGAGTACATTTTTGGGAGAGGATTAGTGTCAACTCTGAATCAAGTTGATTATTTGTTTTCAAACCGTCGTCCATTCTGCAAAAAGGTGGTTCGTCTTTTTTGTGAACAAGGGGGTGAAAATCCTCAAATCGTGTTGGAAGATATTGCGGCGATATTGAAAGGGACAGACTCCGAAAATGAAGAAGCGATCGCCCTTATTGAAGAAAAGTTACGAGAAGCCCAAATTACACCAGCAGTATATGAAAGCTTGCGCTTAGTAGACCCAAACGAGTTTGAAGAGTTTTATCTACAGAGTGATGAAGTCGCAGATCCAGCAATTTATGGGACGCTTGGGAAGTGGTGGAATAAGCTTCGTTATGCCATCGAAAAGAATGTCGCTCACCTTGGCGAATCAGTAATCGAGCTTTCTACCTGGGAAGAGTTGCAACCAAAAGCCAGAAGTGTTTTTGGATCAGAGTATAACAAGGAGATCACTATAAGAGAATGGGCTGCTAAACTTTTCAAACTGGACGTTCCCTGGATCTTAACTGTTATCACAACAGATTCTGGGAATGCTGCTTCCTACACTACTACTATTAACATGGACAGAGAGCCTGAGAAAAAAGGCACTAAGGAATACAACAATCAGATCAATATTCACACACCGCAAAACTTGATACCAGTTACAACGCGAGTCAAAGGATTGTTGGAGCGACCAAAAGCTTTTGTCGAAAAAGCTCGGGATAATAAAAAAATTCAATCAGCTATTCAAAATGATGAAGAGTTAGTTAGACATCAAAAATCTCTTGGCAGAAGTACCGAGCAGATCATCCAAGACGTTTGGGGAATGACTCCACAGTCTCACCTAGTTGATTGGGACGAAGAGGTTACTAACTACCAGTATGAAATTCTGTCTACTTTTGTAAACAGTGTAAGGTTGAAAAACGGTGACGTTAGAACAAGCAATTGAATTTCTAAAATTCAGAGGATTTGACCCTAAAGAAAGACCAATTGGAGATGATCCCAGCGTGGCTGTCTACCTCACGCATAAGGTTATTTTCAATTTGCGAAATCACAAAAACAAGCATGGAGTTTTGTATGGGAATGTTTTTAGAAATGGCAATTATCAAGTCGAGTGGCGAGAGTTAGACGAAACATCCCTACCTGCTACATTAGACTACTGCTTGAAGCTTTACGCCCCCACAGTTATAGAGCAAGTTACTCCTCCCGAGACTCCTATAGAAATAGAGCAAGTTACTCAATCTAACGCATCCAACATATCTAAGCAAAAAAGAGGCATTGTTTGGTTATGGGGAGGCGCGATCGCCGTTTTATTCTTAGGAGTGTCAACCTTTTACATTACTGCGATCAGACCCCAGTCAAGTCCCCAACAGTGTACCACATCTAATATCGAATTGAACCGTTAAGTTAATAACAACTAAAATAAAGAGCCTTGACAGTCTTAAAACCGCAAAGGCTCTTTGTTTTACTAACATTAATCGTTTAATTTGTCTGCGTTTCTCTGTGTGCATCTGGGGTTTAAAGTCATCCGTTGCTATCATGCCATAACTTTTCTAGACCTTGGCGGATAGCATTATCCATATCCTCAAGACTCTTGGGCTTGCCTTGATATTTTAAGCAATCTCCGACATCATCTAATTTAATTTTTGGAAAAACTTTTTTTGGCTTGAGAAGAATTCCATCACCCATATCAATAGCGATGAGTTCTTGACCAACTTTTTAGTGATGAGCTTCCCGCTAAGATTCAGGAACACGTACTTGTTCTTCACTGGATAATTTTGTGATTTCCATGCGGTTCAACAGCAAAGAAATAAAAATGATGTGAAAATTATAGCATGAAAATGATTTATATTGATTTACAAAGTTTGTGAATATAAACAAATGTCTTTTCTCCAAGAACTTAACAACGCTAACGCATTCATCATAGGAGCAAGCCAAGGCATTGGTTTAGGTTTTGTGCAAAAATTACTGCAAGATGACAGGTTTGCCAAAATCTATGCGACTTATCGTCAGCCAGAATCCGCTGTTGATTTATTAACTCTTGAAGGCGAATATCCAGACAAATTAACTTGTCTGTCGATGGATATTACTGATGAGTCGCAGATTATTGATGTTGTTCAAAAGATAAGTGCAGCAGTTAACAAGTTGCATTTAGTTGTTAACTGTGTGGGATTGCTGCATGAGGGTGCTTTGCAACCAGAAAAAAGTTTAAAACGTATCAATTCAGAGTCTTTGATCCGCTACTTCCAAGTCAACAGTATTGGGGCTATCCTGCTTGCCAAACACCTGTTACCTTTATTCCGTCATCATGAGCGCAGTGTTTTCGCCAGTATTTCTGCTAAGGTAGGTAGTATTGGTGATAACCAACTAGGAGGATGGTATGGGTATCGAGCCTCCAAAGCTGCACTCAATATGTTAATGCGAACAGCGGCTATTGAGTATAGAAGAACGAGTCCCAAGACTGTGATAGTTATGTTACATCCTGGGACAACTGATACACGCCTTTCTCGTCCATTTCAGGCAAATGTACCTCCTGAAAAATTGTTTCCAGTGGAACGCACAGTTAATCAATTATTCGCTGTCATCGAACAGCTTCAGGATGGGGATAGCGGGCAATTTTTTTCCTGGGATGGTAGCCGCTTACCTTGGTGAAAAAAGTGAAAATAAAAGAGTTTTTTTCTAAAGCTTATCAAGATATTAGGTTAAATTTCTAGGCAAATCAGGTTAAGAAACGGTTATAAATTTTGGCATTGACGAAGTGCTGTCAATCGAATTATTGTGAGTATCAAGCAATTCCATTTGATATGAATGGGGACACATTAATGATAACTTAATAAGTTATTAATCTGGTTTAAGGTATTACCTGATATTTGTTCTTGAAATTGATGCTTGTTTTCATTTTTTCGCTTTCAGTTAAATTTTAAAGTCTACGCTAAATAAAGTTTATAGGATTGGAGGGCAAAGCGCGTAGACGTTAGATATAACTCGTAAAATGTCTTTGCTGTAATACATTACTTGATGTTCATTCAATTCCAAATAGCAACTTTAACCAATTCTTAATTTTATGAAATTTAATTCTTCACTCAAGCTCAACCGTCGCCAGTTCTTGCTAACTTCAGCGATCACCAGTGGTGGAATTATTGCGACAAACGTTTTCTCAAAATCAACAGGTTTTGCTCAAGCACCTGCTATCATCACACCTGAGAAAGCACGTCCCTCCATACCCTATGGAGTGGCTAGTGGTGACATCAATGGGAATAGAGCTGTTGTTTGGAGTCGGAGCGATCGCCCAGCCCGAATGATTGTAGAATATGCAACTGATGAATCTTTCCGTGGCGCACAGCGTATTGTTGGACCAACTGCAATAGATGCCAGCGACTATACAGCACGGGTTTATCTCAAAGATTTACCATCAGATCAGCAAATATTCTACCGGGTGACTTTCCGGGATTTATCTGATACAAAAATTTCCAGCGCCCCTGTCCAGGGTACTTTCCGAACTCCTGCTGCATATCGGCAAAATGTATTCTTTGCTTGGTCAGGGGATACTGCTGGTCAAGGATGGGGTATTAATCCAGATTTTGGTGGAATGAAGATTTACGAGACTATGCGGAGTCTCAAGCCAGACTTTTTCATTCATTCTGGTGATAATATCTATGCCGATGGTCCGATTCAAGCGGAAGTCAAGCTAGATAACGGTAGTATCTGGAAAAATATCACCACACCAGAAAAATCAAAAGTTGCTGAAACCCTAGCAGAATTTCGTGGTAACTATATATATAACTTATTGGATGAAAACGTCCGTCGCTTTAATGCTGAAGTACCCATACTAGCGCAATGGGACGATCATGAGGTCACAAACAACTGGTATCCAGGCGAGATACTTGATGATAGTCGCTACACAGTCAAGGACGTATCCTTGTTAGCACAGCGAGGAAATCAAGCATTTTTAGAATACGTACCAATTCAGATCAATGCTGATGATCCAACCAGAATTTACCGTTCTTTTAAGCATGGTCCTAACTTAGAAATTTTCATGCTAGATGAACGCAGTTACCGGGGGCCAAACACAACCAATCGTCAGACAGAACAAAGTGCAGAAACGGCATTTTTAGGCAATGCACAGGTGCGTTGGTTGAAAAACCAATTGCGGAAATCAACAGCAACATGGAAAGTCATTGCAAGTGACATGCCTATTGGACTAGTCGTTCCAGATGGTCCCACCAACTTTGAAAACTTAGCGAACTCAGATGGTCCAGCCTTGGGACGGGAACTAGAACTTGCTGATTTACTACGGTTCATCAAAGAAAAGAATATCAAGAATGTTGTCTGGTTAACTGCTGACGTACATTACTGCGCCGCACACTATTACGACCCCAACAAAGCACAGTTTCAAGACTTCAAACCCTTCTGGGAGTTTGTCGCAGGTCCTCTCAACTCTGGTACGTTTGGACCAAACAAACTCGACAATACCTTTGGTCCAGAGGTGAAGTTCCTAGGTATACCTGAAGATTTGAAAGCAAATCGACCTCCAAGTGAGGGTTTCCAATTCTTTGGTACTGTCAAAATTGATGGTTATACAGAGGTGATGAGAGTTGCATTGGTGAACTTGGAAGGTAAAACTCTCTACAGTGTAGACTTACCACCAGAAAAAGACTAAACATCCTGTGTAGGGGAGCCAGTGCTGCAGGAGGGGAGCCAGTGCGTTGCGGAGAGCAGCGCCTTACGGTGAGACCAGCGCTGCAGGAGGGTTTCCCGACCTAGGCGACTGGCGAACCCGGAGGGGGGTTCCCCCCGTTGTAGCACCTGGCGTTTTCCCGACCTAGGCATCTGGTGAGACCAGCGCTGCAGGAGGGTTTCCCGACCTAGGCGACTGGCGAACCCGAAGGGCGTTGGGCATTACTCATACCTACCCTACTTATTAGCAATGAGAAATTCGCATTTCTCTATTACCGACCCAGATACCGGCTAGCCATTTGCATGATATCAGAAATATCAACATCGCCATCGCCGTCTGCATCGAGAAAAGAATTCAGTACTGGATTTCCTCCTGCTTGAGAATTTTGAGAACTTGCGCCAGTTCTTAATACATTCAGAATCAAAGGAACCACACTTGGTAGTAATTGTTGAACCACTCCTGCATTCAACCCTGTGCGCTGGGCAACAGTATTAGCCAACTGCTGCTGCACAAAAGGAGCAAAAAGAGAGTTAACAGCTTGGGGATTAGGGGAAGTATCGCCAAACTGATTTACGACCTCTTGCGCTGCTTCCGGACCTTCTGTATCTCGTTTCTGTTGTAAAGCTGAACGTACCTGACCACCAACAATACCCAAAACGGATTGCATTGTGGAGGGGTCTGTACCAGCATTATTGCTTAATTGCTGTACGGTGTTGAGGATATTCCCAATCTGACCCATATTCCCTTGCTGACTAGAATTTCCAATTGCACCGATAATTTGGTCAAAAAGTCCCATGAGCTTTTTCTCCCTGTGTACTCATCCTTACAAAACCAAATTCTGACACACCAGCGACGACTTGTTCCGAAGTATTTAGTAAAAAATAAGGTTTTTCTATAGGAATCCGGTTTGATTTAGTGAATAGACAAAGTGGAGGTAGGGAACGCTTAACAGAAAGTGTACCTAGCTTCGTCAAAAATCAAAGATGAGTCCTATATCTCAAGCTTGTAAGCCCAATAGCGGTGGTGAACTTCTATCAATAGGTAGAGAAATAGTGAACTCTGTACCTTTGTCCAACTCAGACTTGAAAGTTATTTCGCCAAGATGCTTTTCAACAATAATCTGATAGCTAATTGATAAACCCAATCCAGTACCAAGACCTCGCGGTTTGGTCGTAAAAAACATTTCAAAAATTTTATCTTGGTTTTGGGGTGCAATACCTGAGCCATTGTCTGCAATTGTTATCTTCACCCAATTATTGTCCTGGCGTTCGGTATTTATCGTAATTGTAGGAGAAAACTCCGAACCCAGAGCAGACTTTTCCTCTACAGCATCAATCCCATTACTCAAGAGATTCATGAACACCTGATACAGTAGTCCTGTATAGCCTGGAATGGGTGGAATATCACCGTAGTGACACATAACACTGATACCGGTTTTTAAGCGGTTTTGTAGAATTAACAGCGTACTGTTGATACATACGTGTATGTCAACTAGCTGAACTTCTCTTTCATCCAGACGGCAAAAGTCTTTCAAGCTTCGGGAAATTTCGTGGATACGTTCAGCCCCAAATTCTACTGAATTTAGGAGTTTTGGCAAGTCAGCTTTGAGAAATTCTAAATCTATGTCCTCTGCTAATACTTCTACGGCGGTGGGGGAGTTAGGAACTTCAACTTCGTATGTTTGCAGTAGGGCTAAGAGATCATCAATGTAGTTTTTCGCGTGTACAAGGTTACCAGAAATAAAATTCACGGGATTGACGATTTCATGAGCGACACCAGCCAACATTTTGCCCAAACTGCTCATTTTCTCGCTATGAATTAGTCGCGCTTGAGTTTCGGCTTTTTGTTCTTCTAAAAGTTGCTTGACTTGTTGGATAAGTTGGTTGACAGAGGTGGCTAACTCGCCGATTTCATCTTTTGTTGTCACAGGCGCTTGTAGATCAAAATTGGCATCTTGGGTAACGCGTTGAGCAATGTCTGTTACTGCTTTCAGGGGACGAGCGATCGCACGACTTGTATATAAGGCAAAAATGGTCGCCAGTACTGTTGACAGCAACATACTACAGATAATAATTAGCCCTTTTAGTACATAAGTATCATTTGAAACGACATCAGCTTTGTCCTCACGCTGGCGAACTAATATGGCAAAGTTGTTTAATTCGTGCGTAAATTGATAAAACTTCAGTGTTGCTTTAATTTGATTAAATTCCCAGATAAGTTCCCTTGCTTTTGAAACTTTCTGTGAATTGGGGCTAAGGGAGGAAATTTGCTGTAGCAGGACTCGCAGTTGCCGAATATACTCTGTTAGTACGCTGTCATACTTATTGAGCAAAGCTTGCAAATCCCCTTGCGAGTTAGTTTGGCTAAATTCTCCCAACTCATTCAATAACGTTTCAGTTTCCTTAAGACATACTTCAATCTGATAATGTTTCTGTTGTACAGCTTTTTGCTCTAACAAAAATACTTGTTCTTGCTGATTAGTGTCGATTTCCAACAACAATATTTGCAACTTATTCAATAAAGATTCTTCCTGGTCTGCCATTATCATCTGTTGTCTAGCATGTTGGAAGTAGCGATCGCCTATCACCAACCCCACCGTTGTTCCCACAACAGCAATCCCAAAGGAAATAACATACCCACAGATAATTTTTTGTCGAATACTAAGTTGGTGGAACACTCGTTATATCCCAGTCAGAGTCAAACAGTGAACAGTGAACAGTGAACAAAAGAAACAGACCCGTATTTTCTCTTGGTAACTGCGGGTACTTGGTAACTGATAAAACTTTCCAAGTTATACCAATTTGAAAAAAGAATGCGACAGATACACACTTGCAAACCCTTGTGATGTCTGGCTTTTTTCATTTTGCGAAAAGTTTTGCGCCGGGAAACCCGGACGCGCAAACTTTTCAAGACGAATTTTGAATTTTGAATTGGTATTATGGTGGTACTTGCTGCTTAAGTTTTACAAATAAAGCTTGTTCTGAATAAAAAATGAATTATATCAAATTTTTGTACGCTAAATTTTATACAAGCTCGGTTTTGAATTCAACAAAATAACTTTGTTCACACTGTGGCGAAAAACACTGAAACCATTAACATGAGAAGCATCAGGCTACTTATCCACGCTTTTCTTACCAACCATGCCTCTGTCACGTATTATCACGCTGCTCGTTGGTCTCATTGTCATTCTCGGACTGAGTCTGTGGCTGATTGATTCTTTCAGTCGGCTTTATTGGCAATTTTCCTATTCTGCGCCATTGCTGGGTAATTTGCTGTTGTTTTTGCTGATTCTCCTGATCGGAGCCTTAATCGCGGCGTTTATCTATTCTGTGTTCGTGATTCGGCGAGGCGAGAATCAACGGCGTCAGCGCAAACAACGCCCAAGTGTAGAAGTTCCTACAGCTAAATCTGAGGCTGCGTCTTCTACTTTAGAAGCTGTTAAGCAACAAGTCGCGCAAATTCAAGATGAAGTGACACGCCAAGCTTTACTGAGTAAGTCGCGGGAGATTGAGACTTATTTGGCTCGCGGTGAGATTCAAGTTGTCGTGTTTGGAACTGGGAGTGCTGGTAAAACCTCCCTGGTGAATGCGGTGATGGGACGTGTGGTTGGTAAGGTTGATGCAGCAATGGGAACGACTCAGGTTGGAGAAACTTATTGTCTGAGGTTGAAGGGATTAGAACGCAGGATTTTAATCACGGATACACCAGGTATTTTAGAAGCAGGGGTGGCGGGAACCGAAAGGGAACAACTTGCACGAGAGGTGGCGACGGAAGCAAATTTACTGTTGTTTGTGGTGGATAATGACATACGGATGTCCGAATTTGAGCCGTTACGAGCATTGGCTCAAATTGGTAAACGATCTGTGCTTGTCCTCAATAAAAGCGATTTGTATACAGACGAGGACAAAGAAGCGATTTTGGCGAGGTTGCGTCAACAAGTGCGGGGATTTATTGCACCGAGTGATGTGGTGGCGATCGCCGCAAATCCCCAATCTGCAGAACTAGAAAATGGGGGAATTTTCCAACCTGAGCCTGATATCTTACCTTTAGTCCGGCGAATGGCAGCGATTTTACGGGCAGAGGGTGAAGACTTAGTAGCAGATAACATCCTATTACAATCCGTACGACTGGGAGAATCAGCGCGGAAACTCATCGATACTCAGCGTCGTCGTCAAGCTGACAAAATTGTGGATCGGTTTCAGTGGATTGGTGCTGGTGTGGTTTCGGTGACGCCTCTACCAGTGGTTGATTTGCTAGCAACAGCAGCTGTCAATGCTCAAATGGTGGTGGAAATTGGCAGAGTTTACGGCTGTGAGTTGAATATGGAGAATGCAAAGGAATTGGCGCTGTCTTTGGCAAAAACTCTTGCTAGTTTGGGGATAGTCAAGGGAGCATTACAGTTACTTACTACCGCCTTGCAGCTTAATGTCGCCACTTTTATTGTTGGTAGAGCAATTCAAGGCGTGACAGCCGCTTATTTGACGCGAATTGCTGGGAAGAGTTTTATTGAGTATTTTCGCCAGGATCAAGATTGGGGTGACGGGGGAATCACCGAAGTTGTGCAGCGACAGTTTCAACTCAATCGCCGCGATGAATTTATTAAGATTTTTATTCAACAGGCAATACAACGAATCGTCCAGCCATTGCAAGGAAGTTCTCAAGTAGATGAAGAGGAACTTGACAATAAATCTTTACAGTAGGAATACTGCTTAGACCAGATACATTAACTGGCACACACTGCAGATTAGTAATATTGCCAGTGCTTGACAGCAGTGGCGCTATTTCATATTTTAGGATAATCTAAATTATTATGTTTTTTAAATAACTAAAAAAAATATGAAATAAGTAGCAATACGTAGAAAAACAAAACTCTTATTTAACCACTCAGGGCTATATTCAGTGCTCCTTTCATTTAATTGAATCAGGGTTCCGGAAATAAGAGGCAATTTTAGAAAACCTATATAAGCAGTGACTAAGTAACTAGCTAATGACTAACCACATGATCGGTAAAGTACTACAAGGACGTTACCAAGTCGTCCAAGCCCTGGGTGCAGGGGTGTTTGGCGAAACATACATCGCTGTAGACATTGAGAATTTAGAGAATCCCAAATATGTTATTAAACAGCTCAAGGTTATCAGTTCCCAACCAAGCTACTTACAAACTCTGAGGTTAAGATTTATTACAGAAACTGAAACACTGAGACAATTGGGACACCATAAGCAAATTCCTCAATTGATATCGTGCTTTGAAGAACATGAGCGATTCTACTTAGTGCAAGAGTTTGTAGAAGGACACGCACTCACAGCGGAACTTCCCATCAATCTCAATTTGGGTCATTTCTGGAGTGAAAGTGAGGTTATCAACTTTTTACAAGATGTTCTGTCGATTTTAGACTTTGTTCACTCTCAAGGTGTTATTCACTGTGATATAAAGCCAGAAAACTTAATCAGACGTGCTTGTGATAACAAGTTAGTTCTGATTGATTTTGGTTCAATTCAATCAATCGATTTTGAAATCATTGATGAGATATTACCTTTAGATAGCATTCCCGTCAGTTCACTGGGTTATATACCACCAGAGCAATTTATTGGTCTAACACAACCTAATAGCGATATTTATTCTTTAGGAATGATTGCCATTCAGGCTTTGACCGGGGTGACACCGCTGCAACTGAAAGTAGATCCCCAAACTAATGAGATTCTGTGGCGTTCTGCAAGCACACCAGTTAGCGATTATTTGGCTGCGATTATCACCCAAATGACTCGTTACAACTACGAAGAGCGATTCCAATCAGCCCGTGTTGCATTACGGGCGCTTCAGCAAATGCCGTTTGAAACTCAATACTCGTACATTGTAGATGTCGATTTTACCGTTTCTGAAGAGGACTGTGAAAAAAATCAGCCAGAAAGTAAGTTAAATACTAACCCTAAACATTCAATATCTCTAAATTCCTCTCCACTCTTGACAGGAATGAAAGTGGGGTTGGTTGCTAATTCTTTGGTCATGGGATTTGGAACTTACTTTATCATACATAACACTCCAACCTATTCAGAAAAAGAAGCACTATATAAAGCAACTGAAGAATATCAATCAGGAGATTTGGACGGAGCAATTGCTCTAGCCAAATCAATTCCCTCGAATAGTAATGTCTATCCTGACGCACAAGCCAGTATTGAAGAATGGCAAAAGCAATGGCAGAATGCTACTCAACAATACCAAGCCGCAGAAAAAGCCTTTCAAGAGAATCGTTGGTCAGATGTATTGCGTGCAACCTCTCAACTTCCTGATATCTTATATTGGCAAACAAAAACAGATAAATTAGTTCAACAAGCACAAGTCAATATTGAGGCACAAACTCAGGATTTATTAACCAAGGCTTATGAAAAAGCATCATTAAAAGATTTCAGCAGCGCTTTAGATTATCTGAGTCAAATTCCGGAAGAAAGCTCCGCAGGGGCAATAGTTCAACAAAAGTTGGCTGAGTATAACCACAAAAAGAGTGTTAGAGCAGCTTACTTCTTACAGAAAGCTTACAACAAAGCAGCAGAGGGAGATTTCAAAAGTGCTGTTCAATTTCTCCAACAGGTTCCCAAAGATACTCCTGTATATGCTACAGCTCAAGTGAAACTTGTTGAATATACTCAAAAACAACAGATTGTGCAAGCTAAAAATCAAAAAATAGCTTCATCAAAAGCAGCAGCTTTTACAAATATGAAAAAACCATTGAGCAGCAGCAATTCTGCTAGGAATTTAGAATCTTTTGACCTAAGTCACCAAATGGAAGAGGTGAATATAAGATAAGTCTTGGCTCAAAAGTCAAGAAGAAAGAATTAAAAAACTTTCGGCTATGGATTTTTCAAGATAGACTCAGGACTTGGAACGAGAACCTGTGGTACCTGTTGTTGTGCTTGATTGCGGGCGTTTATTGCTGGTTGATAATCTGGCTTTAGTTTAATAACCTGATCGTATGAAGCTATGGCTTCTTTATAACGTTTCAGATTATACAGGGCATTACCCTTGCTATACCAAATATCGTAATTTTTAGAATCGTAATTAATTGCTTTATTATAAGATGAAATTGCCTGTTGGTATTTATTTAAATTGTAGAGTGAATTTCCTAGGCTATACCAGACTTGATAATTTCTACGGTCTAATTCAATTGCCTTACTATAAGATGAAACTGCTTCTTCATAGCGTTTCATTTGATGTAGTGACCATCCACTACCATACCACGCTTGATAATTTCTACGATTAGATTTAATGACTTGCTGAAAAGATTCAAGCGCTTCTGGATAACGTTGCAATTTGATAAGTATATTACCTCTAGATAACCAAGCTTGGTAGAAACTAGGTTTATATTGGACTGCTTTCTCATACGCTGCAACTGCATCTTGATAGCGTTGCAAATTAACTAAAACGTTGCCTCTGTTATACCAAGCTCTTTCATAGTCTTGTTTGAACTCAAGTACTTTATCATAAGCTGTTATTGCCTCATCGTAACGTTTTAAATTTTGTAGCAACAATGCTTTATTGTACCACGCTTCATAATATTCTTTATTCAATTCAATGGCTTTCTCATAAGATTTCAGTGCTTGGTCATACTCATTTAATTTAGCTAAAGCTTCTCCCTTTGCATTCCAGACTTCCGGAGAGTTTTTTTGCAAAAGCAATGTTTTTTCAAAAGAGGCGATCGCTTCTTGGTATCTTTGCAACTTATTCAATGCAAATCCACGTCCACTCCAAGCTTCTAAATAATCTGGTTCTATTTGAATTGCTTTGTCATAAGCTGCAAGTGCGTCTTGAAATTTTTTCAATTCATACAAAGTTTTACCTTGTCCATTCCATCCTTGAGCGTAATCTGGTCTGATGTTAACCGCTTTTGCATATGTTGATAAAGCATCTTGATAACGCTGTAACTCATATAGGGTATTGGCTTGCTTATACAATTCAGTAGCATTCACAGAATTGATCGCATGAGCAATATATATAGATGCTCCTACACCTATCCCAATTAAACCTATGCCCACTAAAATCTTTTTTATGTCCTTTTTTTTAGGTGGATTAATTTTCTGTAAATTTTTCTTTATATTATGCTTTGGTATACCAAAACTCAATGTCATCATCTGAGATTTTGAGTTTTTTAAATCCTTCAAACCTTGTAGGGCAAGTTTTGCAGAAGAATAACGTTCCCGGAAGTCATAACATACCATTTTATTTAAAACTTTGGCAAAATCCTGACTGACCGAGGTGTGTTTTTGCCATACAATCTCACCAGTTTCTGTATCTTTTTCTAGTTCTTCAGGAGATAATCCCGTGAGTGCTTCTATGCCAAGTATCCCTAAAGCATAGATATCACTAGTGAATTTTGGATTTCCCAGTGCTTGTTCGCTGGGAGTATACCCTGGAGTACCGATCGCAACGGTAAATTTTGTTTTTCCACTAGGAACAATGACTTGGGTAGTGATTTGTTTGACAGCGCCAAAGTCAATCAAAATTAACTTGTCATCCAGCTTGCGTCTGATGATGTTTCGTGGGTTGATGTCACGGTGAATAACTTGCTGCTGATGGACAAAATCTAAAATCTCTAAAATCTCTTCTAAAAGACAAATAACTTGGTCTTGATTTAGGGGTTTTCCTGGTATGATTTCTTGGCTGAGGTCATGACCTTCTATGAATTCCTGTACGAGATAGAATTCTTGTTTCTCCTCAAAGTAAGCTAGAAGTTGAGGAATGCGGTCATAAATGCCTAATTTATACAGAACTTTCGCTTCTGTATCAAATAAGCGTCTGGCTGTTTGCAAAGTATCAGGGTCACTAGCTTGGGGCTTGAGTTTTTTGACGACACATTGAGGAGAACCAGGTAATTGAGTATCACAAGCAACAAAAGTTTCACCAAATCCCCCTCCTCCCAAGTGACTAATAATTTGGTATCGTCCAACAAGTATGGTTCCCAACATTTGGTTAGCCTAGTTTCATGTAGTACAGTCTGATTCCAATCTTGCCACAGCTTCTGTTAAGGGTCGATAAGGGGATAAGCCAGATAAAGAGAATAACTATGTAACTGATGACTTATTGATATGATTCCTATTAGCGATCGCATTTACTTTTTCAAACGGAGAAAGCCAATAATTATTTACTGTCTTATTGGCATTAACATTGGTCTATTTTTATGGGAACTGACACTTGAGCTTGGTGGTACATTGGGCATTTTTGTCAATGGCTGGGGCGTCGTTCCCGCACAAATCAGTGCAGCTTTTGCAAATGCACTTGCTGGAAACCCAGCTGCTTGGATAGTTGTGCTGAAGAGTTTGACTTCACTGCTTGTAGGAATGTTCCTTCATGGCAGTTTTAGCCAAATTTTAGGGAATTTGATATTTTTGTGGGTTTTTGGTAAAACGATTGAAAGCATTCTGGGATACGGACGATTTTTAGTATTTTACTTAGTTTCTGGCATTCTTACCGGATTCATCCAAATTCTAGCTGAACCGAGTTTGGCTGTGCCATTGATTGGAGCAAATGGGGCGATTACAGCTATTTTAGGAGCTTATGTCTTTAAGTTCGCTAAAGCAAAAATTGACACTATTCTGCCCCTTTTGATTGTGTTTCTTCCCATACAAGTACCAGCTTATTTCTATTTATTTTGGTGGTTTGTGCAGCAGATTTCTTACGGAATTGGGAGTTTGAATATTCCTGGTGGCGTTAACCCCATAAGTGTTGGTTATTTGGCGCAATTTTCGGGCTTATTTATTGGTGTGGCTTTTATCAAGCTACTACAGAGATTTTAGTGACAAGGACTTCCACAAAATAAGCTTAATTTCAGTTGTAGATTGTCGATTGTTGACAATCTACAATTTGACGTTTAGAGTCAAAGTATGAATAGTTTGCAATCAAACCACAAGTTGCAGATTTGTAACTGTGGCTCAACTTGTTCGTATATTTACGACAATCACAATGAAACAGAACCAACCCAAGCCTGTTGTCATACCTCGAAGCTTAGATGTTCAAGCAGCTGATGTCATTCGAGAACAAATTCTCAATGGTACACTTGCACCGGGTAGTCGTTTGCTAGAAATCAACCTCGCAAAGGAATTTAATCTAAGTCGTGC
Source organism: Brasilonema octagenarum UFV-OR1 (assembly GCF_963888615.1). Classification (NCBI taxonomy): domain Bacteria; kingdom Bacillati; phylum Cyanobacteriota; class Cyanophyceae; order Nostocales; family Scytonemataceae; genus Brasilonema; species Brasilonema octagenarum. The sequence continues at coordinate 18,225 of NZ_CAWPKW010000089.1, forward strand.
AACTATACGCTCAGCATTGCAACAGTTAACCTATGAAGGCTTGGTTATACAGCTCCCCTACAAAGGTTGTACTGTTTCGGGATTGAGTTCCCAGGATGCTTGGGAGCTTTATACGCTACGGAGTGCACTTGAGAGTTTGGCGGCGAGACTCGCAGCTGCTGCAATCACACCGAGTCAGGCAAAACAACTCAATGCTGCCTTGCAGCAATTAGTCAAAGCAGCCCAGAAAAACAGTTGGAACGAAGTGGCTGATGGAGACTTTGCTCTACATAAAACAATTATTCAACTTGCTGGTCATCGGCGGTTACAGGAACAGTACAAGATTGTTGAACAGCAAATCCGTCTTTACATCATTTCCTGCAATGCGCTGCACCCAGATTTAGATGACATCATAGAGCAGCACCGGGAATTGGTAAACGCAATTTGCTCAGGCGATGCGTCAAGAGCAGAGCTAATCGCCCGAAATCACAATACAGATGGTAAAGCACTCGTCGAACACCTGCAAGAAATAGAAAAACAAAATTCAGCTGACAAAGCATTGAGCTAGGGAGCATAAACCATGATTGATCTGAATCAATATGAAGTCTTAACCTTTGACTGCTATGGAACTTTGATTGATTGGGAAAAAGGTGTGCTGGAGGCGTTGCAACCAGTTTTGCAGTCTCATCATATTCAATTGAGTGAGAACGAAATCCTTGAGTGGTTCGCTCGTTTTGAATCTAGTCTTGAGCAGGGAGAGTACCGTAATTACAAAGATGTTCTCAAGGGGGTTGTGCAAAAGTTTGGAGAACAATTTGGATTTACGCCTTCTTCTGAGGAGTTAAATGCGCTTGCTGATTCTATCAAGGATTGGCAACCTTTTGCTGATACTGTTGAAGCTCTTAAGACATTGAAACGGCGATTGAAGCTGGCAATTATTTCTAATGTTGACGATGACCTATTTGCGTTCAGTGCAAAACATCTGCAAGTTAAGTTTGATGAGGTTGTGACTGCACAGCAAGTGAAAAGCTATAAACCTTCTGTGCAAAATTTTCACGTGGCGATCGCCCGTCTCGCAGAAATCGGCATTCCCTCTGAAAACATCCTGCACGTCGCTTGTAGTGTTTACCACGACATTGTTCCGGCAAATTCCCTTGGGTTATCGACAGTTTGGGTAAATCGTAGATTAGGGCAAGAAGGTTCGGGAGCTGCTTTACCTGCTCAAGGTAAACCAGATTTGGAAGTACCAGATTTGAAAAGTTTGGCTGCAAAAATCAATTTTTGAAGTACCATCATTGGTTTCACGTGTTCGCATTCGTCTAGAGTGAATATTAGACGAATGCGTCTCCTCAGATCTTGCACTAGAATTCTCGTCCGCCAAGAAATAAATTTCTTGGCTCAAAGTTCAAGTCTGTTAAAACGGACTGGGTAAATCTTTGAGTCCGTTTTAACGGACTTTGGCTATGAGCCTTGAACTGAAGTTCAAGGCGTACTAAAGTCGAGGTGCAAGATCTGAGCCAACCACGGGCGCGATTAACGCTCCCGCAAAATATGAAACAAGCACATTCAGTAAAAAATTCTGAAAAAGAGCGTTTATCAATGTTCATAATGTTTTTTTTAGCGTTTACGACGTTAGTTTTAGTTTAGAACATGTCGTTTATTTATAAATCCTGTATTCAACCTCATCGAGAAGATTACCGCTCTTGTTAGTCTGTTGAAACTCGCGAAATACTTTACCCCCACAACTTTCCGCAATTTTCCGACTGGGAATATTTCTTTTATCAACAGGATAGGAAAGATATTTGTACTCCAAATTCTTATCCACCCAGTCTTTCAATGCATAAATTGCCTCTCTACCAAAACTATTACCGTGAACTGATTTTTTTATCCAAATTCCTAACTCCGGTATATCAGTTTCAATAGCACCAACCTCGCAAATTCCTAAAAACTCCAAAGTATCCTTCTTGAGAATTACCAACACTAGGTCAGTTTTCTTTTCTCGTTGTTGAATCATACCTTTGATGACCTTCTCGGTTTCACTGATATTGTCAGCTGGTTTCGGATACATAAAGGTGGTAATTTCGCTTGTGAATTCCCGAAACACATCTTCTGTGTATTCCAGCGAAATCCCTTGGAGAATTAGTCTTGTACTCTCTAAACTTACTTTTTCTAAGCTTTCCATAAGTTGCGATTTTTGGTTTCTTACTTTGGTTCATCTATAGCAGTCCTAAATCATTTGTGTGAAAGTGCCTGCGCTTGCGCATAAGCTTCTTTTTCTTTTCTTGGCGCTCTTGGCGACGCCAGTCGCCTAGGTCGGGAAACCCTCCTGCAGCGCTGGCTCGTCTTGGCGGTTCGTTAATTTTCACAACTCAGTAGGATTGCTATATATTAATGCTTAAATCATCTGATGCGGTAATGTTCCAACTTTCTTTTTCCAGAGCGTTTCTCACCGCATAATGGTAAATATCTTTAGCTGGCATAGAGAGCGTACATAGCTTGCCATAACATTTCCAGTATAAACAGATCACCTCTGCAACCATTTAGGAAACAATAAAGTATCTTAGTCTTTATTGAGCAGAGGAGAAAATTGGTAAATGTTGAAGCTCAAACGGGGGTTATCACTGCTAGCTACTTTACCCCTAGTCTTTTCACTGAGTGCTTGTGCTGGACAAATAGGAGGAAGTGGTGGAAGTCTGTTGGATACAATCAAAAGCCGTGGTAAGCTCATCTGTGGTGTCAGCGGACAATTGCCAGGATTTAGCTATGTTAAGTCTAACGGTGAATATGCAGGGCTGGATGTGGATGTTTGTCGGGCGATCGCCGCAGCAATTTTTAATGACCCCAACAAAGTAGAGTTCCGCAACTTAAACTCCAAAGAACGTTTTACAGCCTTGCAAACGGGCGAAGTAGATATCCTCAGCCGAAATACCACTTGGAGTATGAGCCGAGACACCTCTATAGGTATAAAATTTACTGCCGTGGTATTTTACGACGGTCAAGGCATAATGGTGAAAAAAAATAGTGGTATTCAGAAGCTAGAAGACCTCAAGGGCAAATCCATCTGTATCGGAACAGGAACCACCAACGAGCAAAACCTGACAGACCAAATGCGGCAACGCGGTGTTAACTACAAGCCTTTGGTCTTTGAAGATGCTAACACGGTTTTTGCCACCTACGAGCAAGGTCGCTGCGAAGGCGTCACTGCAGATCGTTCTCAACTCGTTTCCCGTCGCACCACCCTATCTAAACCGGATGATCATGTTGTTTTAGATACTGTGCTGTCAAAAGAACCTCTTACACCTGCTGTAGTCAATGGAGATTCTAAGTGGTTTGATATGGTGAGATGGACAATTTTTGCTCTTATCAATGCTGAAGAACTCGGAGTCAACTCCCAAAATGTTAGTCAATTAGCAAACAGTAATAACCCAGAAGTGAAGCGCTTGCTAGGTACAGAAGGTAACCTTGGTAAAGGCATGGGTTTAACAAACGACTTCGTAGTTCATATTATCAAAAACGTAGGCAACTATGGTGAAATTTACGAGCGGAATTTAGGGAAAAACTCTGAGTTGAAATTGGAACGCGGTCCAAACAAACTTTGGAATCAAGGTGGTATTCTTTACGCTCCACCCTTTCGATAAATCAGTTATCAGTTATCAGTTACAACATAAAATACGGATCTGTTTCTTTTGTTAACTGTTTACTGTTCACTGTTCACTGACTCCGCTGTTCCCTGTTTACTGTTCACTGTTCACTGTTTTACTATGACTCCAATTTGGCGCAACCGAAAGTTTTTTCCTATTCTCGGTCAGGTAATAGCCGCGTTCATAGTTGCCATAATCGTGATGATACTATGGCACAACCTAATATATAATCTCCACCGGCTAGGTCTCCAGTTAGGATTTGATTTTTTACAATTCCAAGCATCCTTCGATATTGGCGAAACCCCCATTCCCTATAAATCTTCTGACTCCTACAGCCGTGCTTTATTAGTTGGACTAGTCAACTCATTGCGAGTTATAGTTTTTGGTATTATTTTGGCAACAATTATTGGTATTACTGTGGGAGTGGGGCGGCTATCGGATAATTGGTTAGTACGTCAGCTAGCTCTAGTGTATGTCGAAATCTTACGCAATACACCTTTACTTCTGCAATTGTTCTTTTGGTACTTTGCGGTTTTCCTCACTTTGCCAAAAACAGAAAATCAAATTTCCCTACTTGGGTTTATAAATATTAATAATCGAGGAGTTACCCTTCCTTTTGGAATAGAACTTTCTTCTGAATTATCAACACTCATTTTAGGACTAACACTATACACTGGTGCCTTCATCGCCGAAATTGTGAGAGCGGGAATTTTATCAGTTCCTAAAGGACAGTGGGAAGCTGCACGAGCATTAGGTTTTAAGCCGAATCTCATGTTACGGCTAGTGATTTTTCCCCAAGCTTTGCGGCTGATTATTCCACCATTAACCAGTCAGTATCTTAATTTAGCGAAGAATTCTAGTTTAGCAATTGCGATCGGTTATCCTGATATTTACTTTGTCGCCTCCACAACTTTTAACCAAACAGGTCGATCTGTAGAAGTTATTCTGTTAATTATGGTTACCTATCTGACCATTAGCCTGATCATCTCTTCAGGGATGAATTTGTTAAACCGTAGCGTGCAACTCAAGGAAAGATGAGTTTTTTAAAATGAGTTCTTTTAAAAGTCAAAAACCCACTATCTTACAATGGCTACAGAAAAATCTGTTTAACAACTGGTACAACAGTATTCTCACTGTTGTCTGTCTCTGGTTGCTCTTTTTTGGTATCAAAGGTGTCCTGACTTGGGTATTGACTCAAGCAAAATGGCAAGTCATCACAGCCAATTTATCTTTATTTTTTGTTGGTCGTTTTCCACAACAACTTTACTGGCGATTGTGGCTGTCACTGTTTATTATCCTCGCTCTGACTGGCTTGTCATGGGGAACTTTTACAAAACGCTTACCCCGTCAAATGAACAGTTGGTTACCACTTGGCTGGGCGCTTTCTTTTCCAATTATCCTATGGCTGATTGGGGGAGGCTTTGGACTGCAACCAGTAGAAAGCAATTTGTGGAATGGTTTGTTGCTGACTTTGGTGATGGCGGTAATTAGTATTGTTCTCTCTTTTCCTTTGGGTGTTTTATTAGCATTGGGGCGTCAAAGTCAGCTACCTGTTGTGCGTTGGTTTAGTATCCTCTACATTGAAATTATCCGAGGACTGCCACTGATTGGAGTTTTGTTCTTTGCTCAAGTGATGTTATCCTTGTTCCTACCAGTAGAATACCGTTTAGACAGAGTCCTAAGGGGAATTGCTGGTTTAATTTTCTTTAGTGCTGCTTATTTAGCAGAAAATGTACGTGGTGGTCTTCAATCAATTCCACGCGGACAAATTGAAGCTGCTAAAGTACTAGGGTTGAATGCTCCTTTAACAGTTTTACTCATTGTTCTTCCCCAAGCGCTACGTGCTGTTATTCCAGCCCTTGTTGGTCAATTTATTGGTTTGTTTAAAGATACTTCTTTGTTATCAATTGTTGGATTATTGGAATTAACAGGAATTTCTCGTGCTATCCTGGCTCAACCTCAATTTATTGCCCGCTATGCAGAAGTCTATTTATTCATTGCATTTATTTATTGGGTCTTTTGCTATTCCATGTCGCTAGCTTCTCGACGCTTAGAAAAGGAATTGGGTGTGGGTCAAAGGTAATAGAAAAATGAGGTATATGACTATAATTTTGATGCTTATAATTAACCAGATCGAGTTTAAACAGTGATATAAAAGGAAAAGAAACACAATTCCTCTTCTGTTGTGTTCACTGTTTCCTGTATTCTTGAGAGTACTATTACTTTAAAAACAAACTCTAAACTTTTTATAAAAAATGAGACTTAGCTTGAAAAAGCAGTTAATGGAATTCATTTCCTTAGTCCTGGCAGTATTTGTGACGATTACAGCAGTACCCTTTGCTTATTCTCAAACAAATGCTACAAATGGTAATCCAGTTGATGGAATTCCTGTCGTTGTGGGGGATGATCAAATTTTTGTAATCCAGGCACGAATTGGATCATTCTCAGTAGCAGAGCGCTCGCAAGCAGTCAACACTAGACTCCAAGCCCTAGCTGAGGATGTATCTATTCCAGTTACGGCGCTGAAGACTCAGGAAGAAGAAAATAGTGTCAATATATTAGCAGGAGAAAAAGTACTTTTTACAGTTACAGAGGCAGATGCTAAAGCCGCAGGCAAACTTAGACAAGAACTTGCGCGTGAGTATACTAGCAAGATTCAAACTGTGATTAAAAAATATAGACAAGAACATAGCTTAAAGTACATCTTGTTTGGAGTTTTTTATAGCGTCATTGCCACGATTACTTTATTAATCCTATTTAAATTACTTCATCAGGGCTTTGCCCGAATTTTTGCCAGACTTAATCATCATGAACAAACAGTTCCAGCGATGAGAATCGACAATTTTGAGTTGCTATCTGAAGCTCAGGTTGCCTCTCTACTGACTCGCTTCGCTGAGTTAGTTCGCCTAGCTCTCTGGCTGTGTATTCTAGCAGTTTATTTCACCCTTGTTATCAGCTTCTTCCCTTGGACAAGGGGATTGGAAGGCGTCATAGTTCACAACCTGGTTGTTGCTGTTAAGAGTGCGTGGGAGGGTTTTTTAGCCTATCTCCCAAAATTGTTGATGATTGCTGTGATTATCGTTGTTACTTACTATATCCTTCGCTTTACCCGGCTGGTTCTCAAAGCCTTAGGCAGGGATAGGACTTTCCCCTGGTTTTATCCAGAGTGGGCAGAACCCACCTACAAGTTAGCAACATTTTTAATTATCGCTTTGGCAGCAGTGGTGGTGTTTCCTTATCTACCTGGAGCAAAATCTCCTGCATTTCAAGGTATTTCTATTTTTCTGGGGCTTTTGTTGTCACTTGGTTCTTCCGCTGCGGTTGCAAACATTGTTGCTGGCGTAATTCTCATTTACACGCGATCGTTTCAGGTTGGTAATCGCGTCAAAATTGGCGATGCTATTGGAGATGTTGCAGAAAAGACACTTCTGGTAACGCGGATTCGTACTGTCAAGAATGTGGTAATCACAATTCCCAATTCAACAGTTCTCAATAGCCAGGTGACTAACTATAGCGCCTTAGTTCAAGACTCCGACACACCGCTTGTTTTGCACACAAAATTAACACTGCGTTATGACATACCCTGGCGAAAAGTCCACGAAGTCTTAATTAACGCAGGTCTTGCCACTCAACACATCTTGAAAGATCCTACACCGTTCGTGTTACAAACCAGTTTAGATGATTTCTATGTTAGCTATGAGTTGAATGCCCACACTAAAAAACCCCACATCATGGCAAGAATCTACTCAGAATTGCATCAGAACATCCAAGACAAGTGTAACGAAGCAGGCATTGAAATCCTCTCGCCTCAATACTATGCGATCCGGGATGGCAATCAGATCACCATTCCGGAAAACTATCTTTCTCAAGACTACACAGCACCCGGTTTTAAAATTTCTTCTCCAAGTAATGGCTTCAATCAACCCGACTCACAGAAGTGATCGTCGGCTCAAATCTCATGAGTCATAATAAAAGTGAGAAAATGGAGTAGAACTTTTAACTAATAACTCATGAAAAAATAATTATGAACCAACAAAAGCCTATTATTATTGCCCAAGATATCCACAAGTGGTATGGTAAGTTTCACGTTCTCCAAGGGGTTAGCTTAACTGTTAATCGTGGAGAAGTCGTAGTACTGATGGGACCTTCTGGTTCGGGAAAATCGACTTTTATTCGCACCTTTAATGCTTTAGAAGAATATCAACAGGGACGAATTGAAATTGATGGAATTGACCTTACGAATGACCTACGAAATATTGAGGCAATTCGGCGAGAAGTCGGGATGGTGTTTCAACAGTTCAACTTGTTTCCTCATTTGACAGTATTGCAAAATATCACTTTGGCACCAACTTGGGTGCGCAAGTGGACCAAAGTCAAAGCAGAAGAAACGGCGATGCAGTTGCTAGAACGAGTCGGAATTTTGGAACAAGCACAGAAATATCCAGGACAGTTGTCAGGTGGACAGCAGCAACGAGTAGCTATTGCAAGAGCATTAGCTATGCAGCCTAAAGTTATGCTTTTTGATGAACCCACTTCCGCTTTAGATCCGGAGATGGTGCGGGAGGTTTTGGACGTTATCAAAACCCTTGCTGCTGATGGTATGACAATGGTTGTTGTCACCCATGAAGTTGGATTTGCTCGCGAAGCTGCTGACCGCGTGATCTTAATGGATAGCGGTACGATTGTAGAGGAAGCCACACCAAGTATTTTCTTTCAAAGTCCCAAGCACGATCGCACTCGCAAATTCCTATCTCAAATTCTTTAACAAAACCTCAATATCATTGAAACACAAGTAAGTGCGAGAAACGTAGTCTTAACAGACGTAACAAACGCAACCAGCTTTTTGCTGGCTGTTCAAAAAATGTGAAAATATCGCCGTAACCCTGCTGGAGCATCGCCTTCATGATGTTCTCAGTAATCTCACGTTATAGTGTGTTATTTATTTGTTGATTTTATATAACTTTATTCTTGAAGCTCTTTTCTATCCTGCTTGAATGTAAATTGATATTAGACACAAATTCGAGCAAAAAGAAATCTTATGAAGAGAACATTATATTATCATCAGCAATCACATTTTTCTCGAAAGATCCGAATATTGTTGGCAGAGAAAAATTTGATATGTGAACTAATTGAAATTAATTTAGTTAATAAACCCCCTGAATTTATCAAAATTTATCCCATTGCTAAAGTACCTGTTTTTGTGGATGAAGATGGCACAGCTATTTGGGACTCAACACTAATTGCAGAGTATCTAGACGAAACCTATCCACAACCAAATTTTTATCCAAGCGCTCCTCGTCAAAAACTTGAGTGTCGTAAATGGGAAGAACTGGCAGATACTTTAGGTGAGAATGTTATCAATCTGTGGGTATTAAACTTGACGGGCGATATAGCTCCTACTTATTATCGGACAAAATATGAAACATTAATTAATCGCCTTTTACCAATTTTTGAAGAACAACTGCGAACTGCTAAATATTTGTTAGGCGGCGAAAGTTGGACTGTAGCAGACGTAGCAGCGTTATGTTCTCTAGGTTACTACAGCCTGCGCTTAAATGAGGATTGGCTTCTTGAGTACCCTCATTTGAGAGAATGGTTTGAGAGATTACACGAGTGTGAGTCAGTCAAGTCAACTATTCCTAGAAAAACTTGAGGTGCTCGCAACTTAAATGCAGACAATGCAAAAAGAATAAAGATGGAATTTCGATTGAGTTAAGTAAGTCGGTACAAATAAACCGAACTCTGTAACAGAATGTAAAATGCACGAAATCCTTGCGATTGCTGAGTCCCAAGGGGACACGCTGCGCTTATCTGCGCACTCGCAAATTCCTATCTCAAATTCTCTAATAAAACCTCAATATCATTGAGATACAAGCGAGTGCGAGAAACGCAACCTCAACAGACGTAACAAACGCAACCAGCCTTTAGCTGGCTGTTCAAAAAATGTGAAAATATCGCCATAACCCTGGTTAGTTTTTTGGTGATGTTCCCAATGTCTTTCTGGAGTCGTGATAAACAGAATTCGGCATAAAATCTCTACTAACTTTGGAGTTTGCCAACCCAAGGTAGTCGTGTGTCTCCACCATACATGAAACTGACCAAACAGCAGCCCACACACAACACCTATGGGAGAGAAAAACCATAAAACTGCTGCTACGAGTAAATAAGGTAAAGCACCCAAAATACCATCCAGAAGAACTTGGGAATTAAAAGTTAGGATGGCATAATGGCGAAAACTCTTTTTGTAGGAGTGGTGAGTTCGTAAGTGAAGGATACCAAAAACGTGTTCAGGTACGTGATAGCAAAAAGTAGAAAGGAAGTCACCAATAATAAGGAGTATCCAAGTACACGCGATCGCCTTAAACATTAATTTCATCCTCAAATGTTTAGTAATAACCACCACACAAAGAATCTAAATTTTCTGCTGTCAGTATTTCCATGGACATATCCTGATTGACGAAAAACAAAATATACAAAAAATCAGTACCGTGAAGTACCTTGCAAGGATTCTCGCTCTCGACTGGAATTCTTAGGTTTTGTTGATTTTGCTTTGAATGACAGTTTTAGACTGACTTGTTTTGTGGAATATTTATTGATGATTTTGCATATTGCTAAAAATCTATCGATTTTCCGTATTTTATCACAGTTATATTAAATCCGCTATCATAACCCTCTCTTAACCCTTGCATAGTGCGGCTATACGAGATTAGTCAGCGTATGCGCGAAGGAAGCGCACACTGACTAGTGAAAAAAGTGGGCATGACTCAGATTTAGTATTATTCCTTAGATAGAGTAAGGTACTAAGAGCAAAAGTTAAGTTAAAATTTGCACAAATTTCGGTTAAAATTTCCTCGTGGATATAAGCAAAAGCCTAACGGAGGTCGCCTACCTTTGGCTTACGCTCCAAAGATGGAATTTCGATTGAGTTATGTCAAAATATCGACCACAAATCAGGATTTGCTTCCTTGGTGAATCATTTGTCAACGGTACTGGTGATCCTGAGTTTCTTGGATGGACTGGAAGAATCTGTGTTCATGCTGCGAGAAAAGGCTATGATATCACCTTCTATAATTTAGGAGTTAGGCGGGAAACGAGTACACAGCTAAGACAACGTTGGTTAAAAGAAGTTTCTTATCGTTTACCAAAAGAGTATGATGGCAGAGTTGTATTTTCTTTTGGGGTGAATGATACAACACTGATAAATGGTAAACCTCGTGTTGAATTAGCAGATTCAATAGAAAATGTCCGCAGTATTTTGAGTACAGCTAAACAGTTGTATCCTGTTTTAATGGTTGGTCCACCACCATGTGCAGATGAAGAACAAGATGGAAGAGACCACAGAATAGTGAATTTATCTAAACAGTTTGCTGTGGTTTGTGATCAACTCAATATACCTTATCTAGATATTTTTCCTATTTTGCAAAAGTCAAATATTTGGCAAGATGAAGCAAGAAACAATGATGGTGCTCATCCTAGAGCAGGTGGTTACGCAGAATTTGCAGAAATCGTGCAAAGTTGGGACGGTTGGTTAAATTGGTTTGATCTATAAAACATCTCGTCAAACAGCGTAGCCTTTGAAAATAGCAGTGATCACAAGCACCAGGGTGAGAAAAATAACTGTTTTTGCTAAAATAATTTACATTATTTTATGTTAAGTTACAAATTGTTTCAGAATGCGCGTATTTTAACAAGACCGATATGAAGGCAGTTCTCAACTCGGATACCTCACAACTCACTCGACTATTTTCTAACCTTGAACTCTATGGAAATAAACTCAATCATCAACCAGGTAGTGTTTTAGGAAGTACTGCACTTGTCGCTGGAACGACTGTTGGTGCTGGTATCCTCGCATTACCTGCGGTAACTCTGCCATCTGGTGTTGTACCATCGACAGTTCTACTTGTTGCTGTTTGGGTCTACACTTTAGTTTCAGGTCTTTTGATTGCAGAGGTGACTTTAAACACGATGCGTCTTGTCGGCAGTTCGGGTTCAGGTTTGTTGGTGATGGTTGAGAGGACGCTTGGGAAGCTGGGTGCGCGCTTTGCTGGTGGTGCGTATCTGTTCTTGCACTATGCCTTGCTTGTTGCTTATGTTAGCCAAGGTGGAAAGATTTTAATATCTGCTGTTGAAAAAGTGTTAGGTGTGCAGAATAATCTGCCTGCTTGGGTGGGGACAACGGCGTTCACTCTGGTATTTGGTGGGATCATGTACCTTGGGCGAGAAAGATTTGTAGAGAAATTAAACAGCGCGTTTGTAGCGATTGTCCTTGCTTCATTTGTTGGACTATTAGTGTTGGCAGGAACGCAGCTTAAGACTTCCTCTTTCTCATTTCAAGATTGGAGTGCGCTTCCTGCAGCCGTTTCAGTGATGTTTGTGGCGCTCTTTTACAGTAACGTTGTGCCAACAGTTGTCACTCAACTCGAAGGTGATGTCCGTAAAATACGTCAGTCCATCTTCATTGGTTCTGCGATTCCCTTAATCATGTTCTTGGCTTGGAATGCCGTGATTTTGGGAAGCGTCAGCACTGATATGCTACAAGGCACTTCTGGTGGCGGAACTGTTTTTGATCCACTGCAAATTCTGCGTGATGGTGGTGCAGGAGAATGGTTAGGAGTGTTAGTGTCCGTTTTCTCTGAGTTTGCAATTGTCACATCATTTATTGGATTTGTGTATGGCTTGCTGGATTTGTTCAAAGATATTTCAGCATCTAATGAGCCTGCTAAACGTCTACCGCTTTTTTCACTGATTCTTTTTCCGCCTATGAGTCTTGGGGCGCTTAATCCTAGCATCTTCTTGGCTGCTCTAGACTATGCTGGAACGTTCAGTATTTCAGTTTTAGGTGGAATTATTCCGGCATTGATGACTTGGAAGCAACGTCAAGAGCAGGAACAATCAAATAGCATGAGTCAACCGCTTGTTCCTGGTGGTAAAGTGACGCTGATTGCAATGATTGGCGTTGCGTTGGTTGTGATCGGGAAACAAGTGGTGTTAATGTGGGGTTCGTTTGGACACTAATTGTTTGGACTGCTTCCCGAACTCTCGTCCCTATGTCCTATGGAACAGGCTGCGCTCAGCACGTTCTATCAAGCCTGGTATGTAACATTTTGCTTGATATTAGCATCTTTGCAGTAGACAAAAATTGAAAAATCATTAAGACATGTTGAATGGAAACTGTCTTGGTGAGAAGATTACTCAGTCAGTAATTCTATTGCTCCAGTACTTTCTATAACTAATAAAGAAAAATTGATGCAGTAGTAAAACTGACGACTGTTTAAGCAAAACTACTAGTGCAGTACGGCAGAAATATCTGTTGAGTTTTTGAAAGCTCAAAACCAGATGTTATGAGTGTAACTCTGTTTTGCCTGATGGCACTAGTTGAGATGGGTAAAATGTGTCAGGCTGCGCCCGCATTTTACCCATCTCAAGCTGTAATTTAAGTAATCCCAGGAGAAATTATGTCTCTAGAAGACGTCAAAGCATTCTACCAAAGACTAGGAACTGACGAAGCTTTTCGTACCCAAATTCAAGGGGTTGATAGTAAGGATCAATGTAGCCAAACGGTCAAAAGTGCTGGCTATGATTTCACCCAAGAAGAATTGCAAGAATATACAGCCGAACTGTTAGAGTTAGCTGCTGATGAGGACGAACTGGCAGATTTAGACGAAAAAGAATTGGCAACTGTTTTTGGTGGATTTATTGCACAGCCGCTGTATGGAGTCATTTATGAACCACCCATTGGTCGGCCACCCATTAAGCCACCCATTAAGTGGCCACCCATTAAGCCACCCATTGCTCAGCCTTTATATGGAGTTGTTCAGCCTTTATATGGAGTTATAAGGCCAGCAGATGAAATTTAAGTAAGTTTGAGCAATAAGCTTGTGTTTTTTGGGACGGATGCAGTTAAGTCCGTCCCTATCTGAATAAATTAGCTGAGGGTATTTCAATGACCTAGCATTTGGCTTGATATTAGCTTATTGGCAGGAGGCATTGAATCTAAACTGTCTAGGTGAGAAAATTATTAACAATGTTATACTGCTTACATGTTTTCACTTAAGCAGTAGAAAACAATTGATGCCGTCGTAAAACTGACGGCTGGTTAAGCAAAACTATTAGTGCAGCACGGCAGAATGCTGAAATATTTATTGCAGCATGGTTGCGTAATCGCACTAGTTGTATTTAACTCATCCTAAGAGGAATTATGTCTCTAGAAAACGTCAAAGCATTTTACCAAAGACTAGGAACTGACGAAGCTTTTCGTACCCAAGTTCAAGGAGCTAACACTAAGGATGAATGTAGCCAAACGGTTAAAAGTGCTGGCTATGATTTCACCCAAGAAGAGTTGAAAGAATATACAGCCGAACTGTTGGAGTTAAGTGCTGATGAGGACGAACTGGCAGAGTTAGACGAAAAAGAATTGGTAACTATTTTTGGTGGGATTGCTGCGCGATCTGAGCTATGGCTGCCCACTCCTTCTTTTCTGCCTCTATATGGAGTTGTGGTACGGCTAGAAGAATAATTTCAAGGAAGTTTAAGTAATAAGCTTAAGTTTCTTGGGACGGATGCAAGTAAGTCCGTCCCTATCTGAATAAATTAGCTGAGGATATTTCAATGACCTATCGCAGAATCAGTTATGCGGTTTGGGAAATAACGCTGAAGTGCAATTTAGCTTGTCAGCACTGCGGTTCTCGTGCTGGGCACACAAGGGCGAAAGAACTTTCGACAGAAGAAGCCCTTGATTTAGTCAAACAAATGGCGGAAGTCGGGATTACAGAAGTCACCATCATTGGGGGTGAGGCTTTCCTCCGTCCTGATTGGTTGGAAATTGCCTCTGCGATTACCAATGCTGGAATGCGTTGTGGCATGACGACTGGTGGTTATGGCATCACCTTGGATACAGCACGCCGGATGAAGGAAGCTGGAATTAGTGTAGTGTCTGTTTCGGTTGATGGCTTAGAAGCGACTCATGATCGTCTCCGGGGTAGAAAAGGCTCTTGGGAATGGGCGTTTAAGACCATGAGCCATCTTAAGGAAGCTGGTATTATCTTTGGCTGCAACACTCAAATAAATCGCCTATCTGCACCGGAATTTCCCCAAATCTACGAGCGTATCCGCGATGCTGGCATTTTTGCTTGGCAGATTCAGTTAACAGTCCCAATGGGCAATGCAGCGGATAATAGTGACATTCTGCTGCAACCATATGAACTGCTTGATGTCTATCCAATGATAGCTCGTGTTGCTCAACGCGCCCAGGAAGAAGGAGTGCAGGTTCAGCCAGGAAACAATATCGGCTATTACGGTCCCTACGAACGACTGCTGCGGGGAGGACATGCTTGGGCTTTCTGGCAGGGATGCAACGCCGGACTGGCTACTTTGGGCATTGAAGCCGATGGTGCAATCAAAGGTTGTCCTTCACTGCCGACTTCCGCATACACCGGAGGTAACATCCGCGACCACTCACTGCGAACAATCATTGAAGAGGCAGAGGAATTACGATTTAATCTCGGAGCTGATACTCCTAAAGGGACAGATCATCTTTGGGGTTTCTGCAAGACTTGTGAATTTGCTCAACTCTGTCGTGGTGGTTGCTCTTGGACTGCTCATGTTTTCTTTGACAAAAGAGGTAATAATCCTTACTGTCATCACCGTGCTTTAACGCAAGCAAAACGCGGTGTTCGCGAGCGAGTGTTTCTCCAACATAAGGCGCAGGGAAACCCGTTTGATAATGGCGAGTTTGCTCTGGTTGAGGAAGCTATTGATGCTCCTTTGCCAGTCAATGATCCACTTCAGTTTAGTGGCGATCGCATTCAATGGTCACAAAGTTGGCAACAAGAATTATCAGTCCCTTCATTAACAACTCATTAATCATGTCTGAAGAAAATACAACTATTACTGACTCCCAAACTCAGGTAGACTCTCAAGCACCCCTGTTACCTCGTTTAGCTTGGAGTAATCAGATAGCTTATTTGCGAGTTGTTTTAAAAGCGAAGAGGGCTTTAGACAGAATAGAAAAGGAAGCAGGTTTAAATGTGTTGGAAAGTTAAAAACCAGAGGCGACTGTCAAAAATAGCCCAAATATAACTTATGGTGAACTCAATCTTTTTTGGCTTGCTTTCTTACGCTTGATTGGGTTCATCCAAACTTCTAGACGAGAGAAAAATTGGGATGCTGCTAAGGTGAGAACCAGATAAACCAACGCAACTGCAGTGTAAATCTCGAAAGAACGATAAGTATCAGCTACAATTAATTGACCGCGTCGAAATAATTCTTCAAAGCCGATAACTGCTACCAGACTGGTATCTTTAAGCAAGGTAATAAATTCATTTCCAAGTGGTGGAATCATACGGCGCAACGCTTGGGGAAAGATGATGTAGCGCATGGTTTGCACTTGA
The DNA here is from genome assembly GCF_963888615.1 of Brasilonema octagenarum UFV-OR1. NCBI lineage: Bacteria > Bacillati > Cyanobacteriota > Cyanophyceae > Nostocales > Scytonemataceae > Brasilonema > Brasilonema octagenarum. The sequence goes on from NZ_CAWPKW010000089.1 coordinate 34,234, forward strand.
CTCATACCCAGCGAGTTTGCGGCTTCTGCTTGTCCTGGTTCAATAGATTGAATTCCAGCACGAACAATTTCACCTATATATGCAGCAGAGTTGAGACTCAAAGCAACCACAGCAGCAAGTAAACGGTCAAAACGCAGAGGTATGCCAATGCTTTGAGCCAGTGCTGGCAAACCAAAGTAAATCATAAAAATCTGCACAAGCAAAGGCGTACCACGAAAAAAATCAACATAAGCGCGAGTTATCCAGCGCAAGGGTACAAGGGGCGAAAGTCGGGCAATTCCGATCAACGAACCGCCAATCATACCAAAAACAACTGAAAGCGCGGTAATCTCAAGTGTGACGACAGCACCAACAAGTAAATTTGGTAGGGCGTTGAGAATGATAGTTAAACTTTGAATCATTGTTAAGTAAGTTGGTACAACAATACCTTCGCCAATTACGAAGGGTGGACACAGGGTTCAGCTTTATGGATGCAACCCAAACAAGATATCTTGTGGAAAATTTGGGTCAATAAAATTGGCGATTGTTTTTGTGTAAGCAATTTTATCGTCTCATGCACATATTTATGATCGCGACAATATGCCTTAAGGTCAACAATGCCGTAATCCGGATTGTCGTGACGAAACTGGGCTAGCAATTGATGGAAATCGCATCTTAACCTTAGTGCCATTCGGCTTAATCCCAAGTTTTCAGGTTGTGAGGATAAAGCAAGAATAATACTTAAGGGAGAGAATAACTTAAAAGATAATCGCTTAATTGTTGGTAATAGGCTTTTAATTATGGAAGGAGAGGATTTTGCACAGGAATCTTCACAACCGTTTTAGTAATCTTAGCAGGAGAAAACCCGAACCAGAAAAGCTAGAGGAAATGCAACTTGGGCTACTAGAAGAATCAACCCTAGATATTAACTATCTTGTGTTGATTGTCGGCTCCTGCGCCATTGCCACCTTTGGACTACTCTCCAATAGTGCGGCTGTGATTATAGGTGCCATGATTGTTGCTCCCCTAATGTTACCTATTAGGGGGCTGGCATTTGCGGCATTAGCAGGCAACAAGTAGACAATTTTTCACTACTTAAGGCGCTATGTCAAGCCCAAAATTACCGAAGTAAGACTATTTTCAAAAATCAAAAGATAGTTTATCAGGCTTAAGGAGAACGAATATGTCAAATGACTTAAATTCCTACTTACCTACACCGAGTAAACAACGATTTGCAGCCACCTTCGGCGTAGTAAGACCGATTAGCTTCTGGGTACAGTTAGCACTAGGCGCTGTTTCTGGCTTGGCTTTGGCGTTGGCTATATTTAGCCGTAATTCCACTGTCCAAACAACGACGAATTCGGTCATGGGGTTTGGAGTCTTTTTGGGTATTATTGGAATTTTAGTGCTGTGTTTCAGGGTCTATTGGGTCAACCGCTACAGGCGTTTAGACAAACTTTTACAGTCGCCTAATCGTGAATTACATCCAAGGAAAGAGGACGTAATTCAAGTATTACAAATTGGATTAATCGTTAGTTTGATAGGGCTATTGTTAGCTTTTTTAGCATCTGAAGTGACCGTTATTGCTGTATTATCGAAATCTCTAGCTCTGCCTCAAGGAGTAGCAGTCTATAGACCGGAAAATGTCATTCGTTCCCTAGATCTTTTTGTAGTTTTGGCAAACGTCAATCTGATTGGCGCTCACCTTGTAGGAGGCGCTACTTCACTTGGGCTGGTTAACTGGTTAGATCAATAAAAAATAGCAGTAAGCAGTCAGTTTAACATAGCTGACCGCTTTTTCTTTTCTGGGACATTTCCACTTCTTTGATAGTGTAACTTTTTTTGTGCGTAAATCTGAAAGTTAACTCATCAGGACTGTCATTAATCATTAGTCATTAGTCACTAGTTAGGAATTTTCACCTCCCTCTGTGTGTCCCTCCCTCCTTCCCTCAAGAAGTAGAAGCTGGCGCAGTCTCTGGTAGTTGCGGAGGTTCTGTATTGAACCACTTCTTGTAAATTTGCGCGTAAGTACCGTCTGAAATTATCTTTGCAAGAGCTGTGTTGATGGCGTTGAGGTTGGGAGAATTTTTCGGCAAAGCAATACCATAGTATTCTTCGGTGAGCAGTTGACCAACTACCTTTAGACCTTTGATGTTACCACTCTTGATAGCTTCTATTGTCACAGGAGCATCGTTGATGACAGCATCTACATTACCATTTGCCAATTCTTGCAAAGCTAAAGGGGCAGAGTCGAATTCCCGAACTTGAGCACCAGAGATACTTTTAGCTTTTTTAGATCCGGTTGTGCCAATTTGGACAGCAATTTTCTTGCCTTTGAGACTATCTAGGTTGGTGATAGTTGTGTTGTCTTGACGGACTGCGATCGCCAACCCTGCTCTAAAATATGGTCGAGAAAAAGATACTGCTTGAGCACGTTCTGGGGTGATAGTAATTGAACTGATAGCAGCATCAATAGTATTTGCTTGAAGTCCTGGTATTATACCATCAAAAGGTAGACTTTGGAACTCAATCGTTAATCCAGCGGCTTGTCCCGCTGCTTTGATCAGATCAATATCAAAGCCTACGAGTTCATTGCCCGAACCTTTGGACTCAAAAGGCGGAAAAGCAGGTTCTGTAGCAACTTTAATTGTTTTTCCTGCTGTAGCTGTTTGTGAATTACCCTTAGAAGTACTGCTAGTATTGCTGCCTGAACAAGCTGACAAAATCGCAGCCGTACCTAAACCAGTTAAGAAATATTTTATGAAATGCGATCGCCCCATAAGAGCCGGTGCTTTGCGCGATAGCTTAGCTGCTGCGCTCCGCGCAGATCGCGTCACTTTTGGCTGGAACATGGTTTTTTGCCAAATAAATTATTGATAACAGAAATTATATGTTCTAAAAATCAAATTTTAAGGTATTACAGAAGCGAGCAATGAGTTCTTATAATAATTTGTAGTGCAACAGATATCGAAAATGGACAACTCCTCCTCTGCAATTGTCTTTGAAAATATTGAAAAGAGTTATGGTTCCCTAAAAGTTCTCAAGGGGATTACTGGCAAGATAGAACGAGGAGAAGTCGTCGCAGTCATTGGTGCTTCTGGTTGTGGCAAAAGTACTTTACTCCGCTGCTTCAACCGTTTGGAAGCTATTGATTCTGGGCGTTTACTAGTCAACAATGTTGATGTATCACAACCGAATTTTAGCAACAGGCAACTACGCCAACTGCGAACACAAGTCGGCATGGTTTTCCAGCAGTTTAACTTGTTTCCTCATTTAAGCGTACTAGAAAATCTGACACTTGCGCCGCGTCAAGTGCTGGGGAAATCAGCGAAAGAAAGTGCACAATTGGCAGGACTTTATCTCGAAAAAGTTGGACTTTTTGACAAAGCATCTGCATATCCAGAACAACTTTCCGGAGGACAAAAGCAACGAGTTGCTATTGCCCGCAGTTTGTGTATGAATCCCCAAGTTATGCTTTTTGATGAACCAACCAGCGCCTTAGATCCGGAACTTGTGGGTGAAGTGTTGCAAGTCATGCAACAATTAGCAGCAGAGGGTATGACGATGGTCGTTGTCACTCATGAAATGCAATTTGCCCGTGAGGTGGCGCATCGAGTTATCTTTTTGGATCAAGGTGTTGTGGTAGAACAAGGATCGCCTCACCAAGTTCTCTCTCATCCAGAAAGCGATCGCTTACGTACTTTTCTAAGTCGTCTGAATGCCAAAGAATTGGATGTTACAGGTTAAAAGAAACTTATACCAATTCCATATGAAAAGGTATCAGTTGGTAGAGCATGTATAACTTTTGGGAGATGTTTTATCAAACAGCATCTCTTAACTTGAAAACATAAAAGGATATAGAAGAATTACAAATTAACATCTGGTTAAAAAGTGAAAAATTATTGAACCGTTTATTAGTCATATTTTGTAACATTAAATATTTATCAAATAAATTTTATTTAAGAGAGAATAAAGAATCCAATAATGAAATACCTTGTTTCTATATTAAAAAGCACTTTTCCTTTACTCACATTTGTTAGTGGTGTCTTTTATATTAACAGTGCGATCGCGGCTGAAACTGTTGTTTTTAAGTATGGTATATTTCGTGAAACAGTACCAGTAAGTGAACTAACAGCCTTAGCTGAAACTGGAGAGCTTTCGCAAAAGCTAAGGTTCTTCTTTAATCAAGCCGATCAAGACCCTCAACCAGTTCGCAATACCTTAACACGAGAAGTTAATGCTAACCCAGTGACGTTGGATCGTGTACTGAATAATCGTATTGGTATATTTTTATTAGACCAGATTAGTCAGACAATTCATACTCCCTCAGGGAACGCAGACAGACAAGCTTTGCGATCATCTTTAGTACTGTCAGCTAGTAAAGACAAAAAAGTGTCATTGATTGAAATCATTCAAAATTACCCAACCACAGAAGTTCACATTGAGGGTAAACGTCTTGTGCGCACATATGAGCAACTCAATCTTCTTGCACAATGGTTACAAAATGTACTCTATAATAATGTACGCCAATCTTTCAAATAAGTATGTAGCTGTTCTATATAAGTTCTAAATTGATTCAACAATACTATTTTACTAATACTTATAACAAACGTTTTCTATGACTTTTCTTATTGAGAGATCATAGATATTATTAGTTGCAAATATTAAGAAAGACATTATCGAATAGGGTGTAGGGGTCGAATGTATTGGTATTCAAACCCCAACCAATCGTAAACACCACCCGTTGACCTTTTTTGAATTTGAGCCCGAAGGGCAAGTGACGGTGGGGTTTTAGACCCCATTGCTCCTAGGTGTGGAGTGTACAAAACATCAAATATTCCCCCACACCTGACACCCTACACCCCACACCCAGAGGAGCGAAGCGATGATAAAAGTTATATGATATTACCTTATGCCTAAAACAATAAAACTATAATAATCTATTTATTGAATTGGTATTAAAGCCAAAAAACTTCCTTTATTTAGGTAAACCTTTTGGGTGAGGCGTTAACACGACTCTTAAGTGTAGTATAATTGTAGTTTTTTCGTCTTAGGAGGTGTACAATTATGATGCCAAAATTTGAATACAGCCAACTTATCAAAGAGGACATTCAGCGGCTGGGGAATATTCTTGAGCAGTGTTTTCTGATGTCGCCAGGTGATAGCGAAATTTTTATCAATCGCACCGGTTTAGAAAACTTTTATGTTCTTCGTGCAGGAAAGCAAGTTGCTGGTGGATTAGCGACTATTTTAATGCCTCAGTGGTGGGGTGGTGAACGTGTACTTATGGCGGGAATAGCTGCAGTAGGAATTGCTCCAGAATATCGCGGAGATGGAGCAGCATTAACTATGATGCAGCACACTGTTAAAGAACTCCACGCGAAGGGAGTACCCATCTCCACTCTTTATCCAGCGACTCAACGCCTATACCGAAAAGCAGGGTATGAACAGGGGGGTATCTCTTCTATTTGGGAAGTTCCTACTCAAAGCATTTTAGTGAAGGAACAGCCGCTAGCAGTTGGCGCTGTTGCAGGTGATCATGAAATCTTTCGTGAACTCTATCAGCAGCAAGCAAAGCTCAACAATGGATTCGTAGAGCGACATCAAAGTCTCTGGGAGCGTATATTCAAACCAGATGAGAAGGAAACAATTTACGCCTATCTAATCGGTTGTGCAGAACAACCCCAAGGTTACATCATCATCAGTCAGCACCAAGATCAGGATGGCTCTTTTATAAAAGTCAGAGATTTTGTAGTTATGACAACCGCTGCAGCACAAACTTTTTGGAATTTTCTTGCCAAGCATCGCTCTCAAATTCAAAATGTGCGATGGAAAGGTTCTGCTACGGAATCTCTAACTTTACTCTTACCAGAGCAAACCGCCAAGCAAAAGTCTACTAGCTATTGGATGCTGCGTGTGATTGATGTAGTCAAAGCGCTAGAAAAGCGTGGTTATCCACCAGGAATTCAAGCAGAACTGCACTTGGAAATCCAAGATGACTTACTCGCTGAAAATAATGGTAAATTTATTCTGTCTGTTGCCAATGGACGCGGTGAAGTTACCAGTGGAGGAAAAGGCGAAATGAAGCTAGATATTAGAGGATTAGCACCTCTCTACACAGGCTTATTTACCCCGCAACAATTGCAACTTGCAGGACAACTTGATGCTACAGAAACAGCAAGGTTTGCAGCGACTCAAATATTTGCAGGCACAGCCCCTTGGATGGCTGATTTCTTTTAACAGTTAACAGTTAACAGTTATCAGTAAAGAGTGCTTTTTTGCTTGGGTAACCGTCGAACTAACACTCGCTGCAACTGACGCCTGGTACTGATTTAAGGTTTTGTTTTTTGATGAATGACTAATAGCTAATAAATAACATGCATACAACTTCCGGTCGCTGGCGCTTGGGCTTAGCATTATCGTTAGTGACCGTTTTTTTGTGGGGAATTCTACCGATCGCCTTGGTTGTAACTCTGAAAGTACTTGATGTCTACACCATTATTTGGTTTCGCTTTTTGGTATCGTTTGTGTTGTTAGCTGTTTATTTAGGATGGCAAAGAAAATTACCACCGCTTTTAAGATTGCGTTCCACTTCTTGGATATTACTAGTAATTGCCACTCTTGGCTTAGCAGCGAACTATATTTTTTTCACCCAAGGTTTAGCACTGACTACACCCGCTAACGCTGAAGTTATTATTCAGTTGGCTCCCCTACTTATGGGTTTTGGTGGTTTATTTCTTTTTAGAGAACGCTATACTCTACTTCAGTGGATTGGTGTAGGGATTCTTATTGTAGGATTCACTCTCTTTTTTCACGAACAATTAAAAAATTTAGTGACGGCTCATGGTCAATATCTTGTAGGTAGTGGTTTGATTGTTTTTGGTGCAGCCACTTGGACTTTTTATGCTTTGGCACAAAAGCAGTTGTTGCAATCTTTATCTTCTTTTAGCATCATGCTCATGATTTATGGAGGATGTGCTTTGTTATTCACTCCATTTGCTAACCCAAAAGCAATTTTTCAACTCAATTTTTTTCATTTGGGCTTATTACTTTTTTGTGGTTTGAATACTCTCATCGCTTATGGTGCTTTTGCTGAATCTTTAGAACATTTGGAAGCTTCACGTGTTAGTGCAGTTTCGGCATTAGCTCCTATTGTTACTTTAATATCAGTTTGGATTGTATCAGTCATAATGCCAACTGTCATTTTACCGGAAAACATTTCCGCTCTCGGAATCATAGGAGCCGTTTTAGTTGTCACAGGTTCGGTTACTATTGCTTTAGGAAAAACTCGTTAACCTAAACTTACTCCCTTCGATGCTCTAAAATTATCTCTGACAAAGCGTTGCGTATTTTCTCTGCGTTCTGGTGCGCCCACCGCGAAGAGTGCGGGAGGAACATCCACACCGCACTCTTCGCGCCTTGTGCGGTTAACAAATCGGTATTTTTCGGATGTTTTGAGAGTCTCTCTTATAGCATTGCCAGATAGATTAGGACATGAACTAATGAGAAAATACGCACACAACGAGACAATCACACACTTGTTCCCTGTTCCCTGTTCCCTGTTCCCTGTTCCCTGTTCCCTCTTAAATTCACAATTCATATGCAAGGTTTCCTCAATCTCAACAAACCATTGGATTGGACTTCCCACGACTGTGTAGCCAAAACACGCAAATTTTTGCGTCTCAAACGAGTCGGGCACGCAGGAACTTTAGATCCTGCAGCAACAGGAGTGTTACCCATCGCTCTTGGAAAAGCAACTCGTCTATTACAATATCTTCCAGGAGAAAAAGCTTACAAAGCCACAATTCGTTTGGGTGTGCGTACAACAACCGATGATTTGCAAGGTGAAGTCATCACCTCACAACCTTGCACTGGGTTAAGTTTAGAAACAGTTAAATCTGCATTGCAACAATTTGTGGGCAAAATTGAACAAATTCCTCCAATTTACAGCGCCATTCAAGTTCAAGGGAAACGCTTGTACGACTTGGCACGCAAAGGGGAAGATGTAGAAGTACCTGCGCGGATAGTGGAGGTTTTTAAAATTGAAATTTTGGACTGGCGAGAACAGGAGTTTCCGGAAGTGGATGTGGCGATCGCCTGTGGTGGGGGAACATATATTCGGGCGATCGCCCGTGACTTAGGAACAATCTTACAAACTGGTGGAACTCTCGCTGCTTTAACACGAACACAAAGCAGTGGATTTCACCTTGCTAATAGCATCACCTTGACTGATTTAGAAGCACAGCTGCAAGCTGGCACATTTCAACCCCTTGCTCCTGATGCACCACTACAGCATCTTCCTTTCATCACCCTACCACCAACATCAGCACATAAATGGTGTCAAGGTCAACGTATTCCTATAACTTTCAATGTTTTAGAAAATTCACTACAGCTTTTACGAGCTTACCATGAAGATGGGCACTTTTTAGGAATAGGTAAACTCGTCAATTCAGAGAAAGACAAGCTACTCATTCCTGAAATGGTATTCGAGCCTATTTAAATTATTCATCTTTCTGATAGGATTGCGCTACTAAAAGCCATTTATGGAGTAACTCTTTATAGATTGCAAGTAAATTTTTGAATGAATTTGTGGCGTCTATGTGTGCTTTTAGAGCCTTTTCGTATACTGCGGCGACTCCAGTATTTGGATCTTTTGAAGTTTTTATGGCTGTAAGATGTTGTGAACAACGTGCATAGTGCTCTAACATTTTCTCGTATTCTTCAATAAACTGATTGTATTCTTCAGAGCTTTTATCCATAACTTTCCAATATATTACATTTTTGCCCCTTAAACATATCTACTTTTGGATAAATGTCATATTAAGTTTCTCTGTAAATGGCGCTACATTCTTCCCGTTATGATCATTCTTGGGCTGTAGCCTGGAGATGAATTTTACCAGGCTCAGTCTCCAGTTCTATCCTATTCCCAAGTTGACATATTTCGTAGCACATCAGGTATTTGAAAACGTCAATTTTTTGTAGAATTCTAACTCCCCAGTAGATTATTTTTTTTTCAGGGTGCAAAACAAGCGTAGCTTGTTTTGCACCTTTAATGTCTATACTTTGGAATGAATTTCATATTAAGTTTTTCTGTAAAGGTTGCTACATTCTTCTTGTTTACAGACTCAGCCTGAAAATGAATTTTCACCAGGCTCAGCCTCCAGTTCTATCTATTCCCAAGTGGAAACATCTCGCAGCACATCAGGAATTGCCCCTTGAGATAGAGGAAACTCCAGCACAGTTTCTTTTAATCCTAAGTATCCAGATTCAGCGAAGGATAACAGCATCCGCGTCAATGCGAACCAAACCTCAGGCTCATATTCCCAATCCCCATAACGCGACGCTCTACCAGCGATTGAACGCAACGCCCAAAAATAACTATTCCTCACCACGGAACCGCCTTTTTTATACTCTGGCACATCCTCGTGGTGAAGAAAAAGCACATCGTTTTCAATTTTTGCTCTCATAACTGGACATTTTAACCTAAATGGGAAAGTGTGAACATCGTTCTTATTAGGGGCAATTTAGCAAAATCACGGTTATGGTTGGGATTGAGTCGAGGTAAGCGACGTGTAGCACTTCGGCTATAGTTTATGTGAATTAAACATCATTTGAGTATAGGAATCCGGTTTGATTTATGAATTGACTCGTGGAGGTAGGGAACGCTTAACGCTTAACAGGGAATAGGGAATAGAAAGTGTACGGAGTTTTTTAAGCGCAGAGCGCAGGCTATGCCAACAAAAATCAAATATGAGTCCTATATTCTGTTGCTTGTACTACTGACAATCTTTTTAATAGTTTATCCAACTATAATCTCAATTAAAGTCAATAAGTTGGAGCAAGTCGTAAAGAGCGCAAATAGCGCAAACTAACAAACCACTTTCTGCTGATCAAGATATGAAAGAGATACTAAATAGAATTGAAACATGGTTTAATGAACATCTGCCGAAAGTGTTGGCGGATTTGAACCCTGGAGCGACTGAAAGCGAAATTGAATCTTTAGAAAATCAAATAGGAATTCAGCTACCAATGTCATTTAGAGAATTTTATAAGTGGCATAATGGTCAGCAGGGTAAGACTACCGGACTTTTTTATGGTCTTGAATTTCTTTCTTTGGAAGGAATATTTGAGCAGTGGAAAGCATGGTCAGACATAATTGATGAAGATGAGACAATAAATGAGGACATTGGCGGGAAATCTCATATACCTGGAAAAGTAAAAGAAATATATATCAACAAGAAGTGGATTCCATTTGCTTACGATTCGGCTGGAAACCACATAGGCATAGATTTTGACCCAGCAGAGAGGGGTAGAGTGGGGCAAGTTATAAATTTTGGTAGACATGAGGACGTTAAATTTGTTTTAGCAGATGATTTTGAGTCATTTCTAAATTGGTTTATGACTCAGCTTGAATCAGGAAACTATATAGTTGATAGCGAAGGTTCTGGGAATTTTAATACTATGAAACCTGAGACACAGCATTTCCTTGATTCTGTGAAACTTATTTATCAATCACATCTTTGAAATGTCTACTCACATCTTGCACCAAGAAAGATTCATGGTATTTAGTAACTCAGTATTCAAAAAAAATTTTTATTGAGTGAGAAAAACCAATAAAAATCATGTAGCTTTATCGCATATCTTTTTAGGTTGTACGGTTTTCTACGGATAGGTGCAAGATATGAGCTAAATATTAGCTGTTAAACCTAAGCGAAAAGTAAATCCAGGGCTATAGATACGATTGACTCGCTCGTATTGTTCATCGAGTAAATTCTCTAAATAAACTGTCAACCCTAAATTTTTCGTCACAGGAACGCGAGCGCTAAAATCTAAATTAAAGAAAGAAGGCGAAAAATCTGTAGCTGTCTCTCCAACTCTTGTGTATATGGCTCGACGAGCGCCACCATAGTAAGTAGCATATAAATTAGCTTGCCAGCCTGCAATTTCATAACCAATACCAGCAGAAGCAACAGAGTAGGGAATTAAACCCAGCTGTAACCCTTTTTCTGGTCCTGTTTGTATTTTCGCATCTGTGTAAGTGTAATTGACAAAAGTTGACCATCCAGAACCAATGTTCCACCGTAGCGCCGCCTCTAAACCATTTGTGTCAACTAACCCAATATTTGCCCATTTTCCTTCTACGACTCCTAAGCGATCATCTAAACTACTGCCGAAATAAGTAAACTGTCCTATTAAATTTTCCAACAGTTTGACATCAACTCCCGCAGTCCAAGATGAGCCAGTTTCTGGTTTTAAATCACGGTTAGGTAGCCATCCATGTACCGTATCATAAACATACAACTGATCCAAACCTGGATTGCGTTGTCCTCCTGCCCAACTTCCTCGCACAGCTAAAGCAGGAGAAATATCATATTTAAATCCCACGCTTGGGTTGAAATAATTACCAAATTTGCTATCAAAGCTTTGTCTCAACCCCAAATCTACCTGAAGTTTATCGGTGATATTCAAAGTATTAACAGCAAATAATGCGGTATTTAGTAAACTTTCGTTTTCATTTTCATTTAAAGCGACTCGGTTAGGAACTGTACTCAACACATCACCAGTTAAATCTGTGTTTTGTAAATCTAATCCCCAGCGCAATTTATAATTTGGGGTGAGTTGCCACGCATGGTCTATCCTAGCTGTATATAATTGTGTATCTAAAGTTCCTGTACGATAAAATTGGCTGCTAGGACCATAAGTGTTGAAGTAATCTTGGTTATAACCTAGTGTTGTTGTCACAACAGAACTGTTATCATTACTAAGGCGAGTTTTCCAAGCAAAACCAATATTTAAACCATCATGATCTAATCGGTCTCTTTGTAAAGGAAAGCCAAAATAAATTAATCCCTTACGACTGCTAAGTGTAGTTACATCTAAACTAAGAGTATTTCTATTATCTACATCAAAAGCAAGATGACCAAAATATGTGCTGTTAGCTGTATCTGCATTAAAGAAATACCCTCGGGCATCACGATTTGCTGCACCAACAGGAACGCGGTAACGGTTATCAAGAAAAGACCTTTCAAAGCTGAAATTATATCTTAAAGAGCCAGTTGAACCTGCATAGCTTAATTGTTGATTATTAAAATTCAAATCCCCAAATTCAGCTGTAGCATTGAAGCGAGGAACCGTACTACCTTCTTTGGTGATGATATTAACAACTCCTCCAAAAGCTGAGGAGCCGTAGAGAGTAGAAGCTGCACCACTATACAACTCTACTCGTTCAATAGCTTCTACAGGAATACTATTTAAATCTGTTGCACCATGATATGTGTTGACATTAGAGTTAATAGATCTGCCATTAATGAGAAATACAGATTGGTTAATCGAGGCTCCGCGATAGTATGTACCTGTGTGAATATCTGCACCATGACCTGAGTCATTGATAGCAAATCCAGGTAATTTTTTCAACACATCAGATACACTTGTCGCACCTTGTTTTTGGATTTCTTCTTTTTCAATCACATATGTCGGAGTAGACTGAGGAAGGTCATCTTTCTTCCCTGTCACATCTATAATAATTGCGCCCTCATTTTCAACTGTGGGTTTTGACTCGTTTGTTGTGGAATTTGGTTCTGGATTTCCAGTTGTTTGTGGTTTTTTAGATGGAATTGGTGTTTGAGTTAGTAATTCTGCACTTCTATATGGTTTTTCTATCTCATTCAAGTATGGGATTTCTGATGTCTTTTTTATAGAAGTCTTTTTTGACTCTAAATTATTTTCTTGTGCAAATGTGACAGGAGCTAAAGCAAAGTTAATTAATATAACTTGATAAATCAGGAAACTAAATTTCATTTTATACCTCACAGCACCCAACTTTGACCAAACTTTAGTAGCAGTTGTGTCAACTTACGATTAGTCAGACAACTTGTCAAAAGACAAGCTGTCAAACTTCGTCTCTGGTGTGGAAAGTGAGGAAGCAGTGCGTTGCAGCGAGGCAGTGCTTGGCTAGGTTTCCCGTAGATTCCGATTGTAGCAAGTGCCGTTCCATTTTAATTGACTTCGCCTATTATCTATCCTGAGACTTACAGTCCTAGGCGGACGACAGCCAAGTCACATAATAATATGTAATAACTTTGACATTTGTTTTACCAGATGCAAGATGTAAGGTGTGGGATAGACTTTTGTGCAGCAGATCTATCTGCCACAGATTTGAGAGGATCAAACCTCTACACTAAAATTAAGAAGGTTTATACGTCCAGTTCGGAAAAATCTGGACGTATAAGCATGTTTCTATGAGCTAAGCAAAACTGTTTTCCAAGACTTTAGCTGAATTGTTTAGAATTTAGCTGTATCCGTGATAACCAATTGAGTAAACTACTCCAACTTACTCAACGCGAGTGCGTGTCGCAAAGCGACTCAGATGTGTCGTACGCGTAGTTGATGTGGTGGACTACTAGAACATAGACAGAGGAGTAAATTATTATAGATAATGTTAGAGCGGTTCGGGAGTAACCACTTTCAAAGGAGGTACATTTATTTACTGGTATAACGGTAAATTAATTGAGTCTCGAACTCTAGAATTAGAAATTGACGATCCTGGGTTACTCTACGGAGCAACTGTTTTCACGACACTGCGAGTTTACAATAACTCGCTCGATAGTAGATTAACTCACTGGCGCTCACATTGCGATCGCCTAAAATTTAGTTTACAAACCTTTGGTTGGCAAACACCAGATGAGGAGCGATTGCGTCAAGGAGCAGAAATTATGATGACGCACTTCCCTGTTCTCAGAATCGCCATATTTCCTAATGGACGTGAGTGGATAACGGGAAGATTGCTGCCAAATAACTTGACAGAAAACCAGAAAAATGGTTTAATAGCAACTTTAGCAGTTCCTGAGTTTGCTCGCAGTTTACCGTCTCATAAAACAGGTAACTACCTCAGCGCATGGTTAGCAAAAGCTAGCGCTCAAAAATTAGATGCCCAAGAAGTTATTTTGGTAGATACTGCGGGAAATTGGCTAGAAACAAGTACGGGTAACCTCTGGGGGTGGCGAGATGGTTGTTGGTGGACGCCACCCTTAACAGCAGAAATCTTGCCGGGAGTCGTGCGAGGAGAACTTGTAGACTGGCTTTTGAAAAAGCAGCACCAAGTTCCTGAGGAACCTTGGACACCAGAGTTAGTCAAGGGGTTTGAGGCAATTGCCTACAGCAACAGTGTTGTAGAAATTATCCCGCTTCGCACGGTTATCTGGCATTCAGGAAAGCTAGAATATAATCCCCACCATCCCTGTTTTAAAGAACTGCAAATATTTTTTTAGCATTGTAGGTGCAAAATTTGTTATACGTTAAGATAAGTTAACATAATTCTAAGAAAAGCCTATCTTTACTAAATGCGTCTCGCTGTCTTACCCTTCGGGTTCGCAGTCGCCTACGGAGGAGCCAGTGCGGTCTTGGGGTCTCCCCAAGTGGAGCATCTGGCGTTGGAAACCCTCCTGCAGCGCTGTCTCACTTGAACCCTCCTAGTAGGCATGGACAAGAGCAGGATGTGGACATTAAAAAATTAGGGCTTTTTTATGAAAATGAGCGCAAGCTTTATTTTCACTCTTAGTCGAACTGTCAAACAGACACCCAAGCGATAAGCGGAGCTTAAAGCCTATGACTAACGTCACCCTAGTCCCTAAGAGGGACGCTGCGCAAACGCTATCGGCTTATCGCACAAAACCAGATGTAGGAGGATGAACCTCGGTGAATAACAAACGATGGAGAAATGCGGGGCTGTATGCACTGCTGTTTATTGTAGTGATTGCGCTAGGAACAGCGTTTTTTGACCAAAAACAACCAAGTCGGGAGACATGGCGATACAGTCAGTTTATTCAAGAAGTTCAAAATCGTAAAGTAAACAAAGTTAGTTTAAGTGCAGATAGATCTACAGCTCTTGTGACGCCTACAGATGGTACCAAGAAGCTGGTGACTCTGGTTAACGACCCTGACCTTATTAACACCCTTACCCAAAACGGTGTAGATATTAGTGTTTTGCCGCAAAACGACGAAGGATTTTGGTTTAAGGCACTCAGCAGCTTATTTTTCCCTGTATTACTTTTAGTTGGTTTGTTTTTCTTGCTCCGCCGCGCTCAAAATGGTCCTGGTAGCCAAGCGATGAACTTTGGTAAGTCCAAAGCCAGAGTGCAAATGGAACCACAAACCCAAGTCACATTTAACGATGTTGCTGGTATTGACCAAGCGAAGCTAGAACTCAACGAAGTTGTAGACTTTTTGAAAAACGCTGATCGCTTCACGGCTGTTGGTGCAAAAATTCCCAAAGGCGTACTGTTGGTTGGACCTCCAGGAACTGGTAAAACTCTGCTCGCGCGTGCAGTCGCAGGTGAAGCTGGTGTCCCCTTCTTCTCCATCTCTGGTTCTGAGTTTGTGGAAATGTTCGTGGGTGTTGGCGCATCCCGTGTCCGCGACTTGTTCGAGCAAGCAAAGACAAATGCCCCCTGTATCGTCTTCATCGATGAAATTGACGCAGTCGGTCGTCAGCGGGGTGCTGGTTTAGGCGGTGGTAACGATGAACGGGAACAAACCCTCAACCAGTTACTCACAGAAATGGACGGCTTTGAAGGTAACACAGGTATTATCATCATTGCTGCTACCAACCGTCCCGACGTTCTAGATGCAGCGCTGTTGCGTCCCGGTCGCTTCGACCGTCAAGTCGTTGTAGATCGCCCAGATTATGGTGGACGTGTGGAAATTCTCAAAGTTCATGCCCGTGGTAAGACCTTGGCAAAAGATGTGGACTTAGAAAGAATTGCCCGTCGTACTCCTGGGTTCACAGGTGCAGACCTTTCCAACTTGCTTAATGAAGCTGCGATTTTGGCTGCACGTCGAAATTTAACCGAAATTTCGATGGATGAAATTAACGATGCGATCGACCGCGTGTTAGCAGGTCCAGAGAAAAAAGACCGAGTTATGAGCGAAAAACGCAAAGAACTCGTAGCATATCACGAAGCAGGTCACGCCCTTGTCGGTGCTTTGATGCCAGATTATGACCCCGTGCAGAAGATTAGCATTATTCCTCGTGGTAGAGCTGGTGGTTTAACTTGGTTTACCCCCAGTGAAGACCGGATGGACACTGGCTTATACAGCCGTTCTTATCTGGAAAATCAGATGGCTGTTGCATTAGGTGGTCGTCTTGCTGAAGAAATCATCTTTGGTGACGAAGAAGTGACCACAGGTGCGGCTCAAGACTTGCAACAAGTTGCTCGTGTCGCCCGTCAGATGGTAACACGCTTTGGAATGAGCGATCGCCTCGGTCCAGTTGCCCTTGGTCGTCAGCAAGGTAACATGTTCCTCGGTCGAGATATCATGGCAGAACGCGACTTCTCAGAAGAAACTGCTGCTGCTATTGATGAAGAAGTCCGCATACTGGTAGAAACAGCTTACCAACGCTCCAAAGAAGTGTTGGAAAATAACCGCCACATTCTTGACCAAATCGCGCAAATGCTGGTTGATAAGGAAACTGTGGACGCTGAGGAATTGCAAGAACTACTGGCAAACAACGATGTGAAAACTGCAACGTTTGCTTAAAAGGTGAGGAGTTAAGAGTGAGGAATGAATACAAAACTTTTCTATCCTCATTCTTGACTTGTAATATTCAGGGTAATTTTGGATTTTTCCAAAGTTGCCCTGATTTTTTTGGCAAATCTTGCTTATGAACATTGTTAACCACCAATGAAACTACCATTACTTGATTCCGAAATCATCGACCGTATTATCGAAATGGCATGGGAAGACCGGACTCCTTTTGAGGCAATTGAAAAACAATTCGGTTTGCAAGAAAAGCAAGTCATTGCCCTCATGCGCCGTGAAATGAAAGCATCCAGCTTTCGGATGTGGCGCGAACGTGTTACCGGACGCAAAAGCAAGCATTTAGAAAAGCGAGAATTCGTCGCAGGTCGGTTTAAATCAGCTAATCAAAAGACTTGATTCAAACTCTCATTATTAAAAGAGTTTAGATTAATACGCTGCATATCAGCTCTCAATACGGTTCGGTTAAGGGTAGTTCGCATGCGTATAAACCCGGTTTCGCAGAAGTTACGGGGTTTCTGTTAGGGTGCTTATCCGAACCGTATTGTATCAACTCTTCCTTTCTTCGTATATCTCTAGGCAAGGTACAAAGCGTCAATATCGGGCAAAGGTAGGAAGTGAATTTTGCAACAATGCGTCATGATACATAGGATACTTTAATAAAATACTTTGCGAAAGCATTGGCTAGCCCACTCTAATAGTTAGTAGTAACTGGAGGTCGGAAATATGACGCCTAATGAGAATAACAACTCAACACCTATTGAGAAAGACGATCTAGTTGGACTAAATCGCGATATAGACGAGAATTTGAAAGAAGGTTTAGTAGGAAAGGTTGAAGAATGCGATCAAGATGGGTTTGAAGTTAAGTTTCCTCTTCCAGGAGACAAGGATTTGTCTGCCAAACTGCCAAGGGAAGATATAGACTTTCTGGTGGGAACCAAGCAGCTTGAAAATGAAAATAAAAGTTAATTAGTTTCATCTTCGAGGGCAGAGGGATACTCTGCCCTAAAAAAATTGCTAATGTAGCTGACAAAAGAAGTAAAAACTTGTTGGAGGCAAAGCAATGAAAGCAGATGAACTATTGGCACAATACGCCGCAGGTAAAAGAGATTTTACTGAAGTAAACCTGAGCGAAGCATTCTTGGAAGGAGCTGATCTGAGTGGAGTTATTTTAGACAGAGCCATTCTCGATGGAGCTGATTTAAGCAGGGTTAATCTCAGTCAAGCAAGCTTAATTGAAGCAGACTTAAATGGAGCCAATCTAAATCAGGCAAATCTCACACAAGCTAATTTGAATGGAGCTATTCTAGATGGAGCTATTCTAGAAGGAGCAATTTTGGACGGTGCCAATTTGAGTGAAGCTGATTTGACGATCGCAAAGTTAATTAATACCAACTTGCGCGAAGCCGATCTACAAGAAGCTAACCTCAATGCAGTTTCTCTAACTGAAGCAGATCTCAGTCATGCTGACTTAGCTAAAGCAGATTTAAGCCAAGCAGATCTCAAGAATGCAGAACTCCATGAAGCGAATTTAAACCAAACCAACTTGGATGATGCAAATCTAGAAGGAACAATCCTGGATGAAGATAAAGCCTAACTTTTGGTAAGAAACTTTTAGGAGATTTTCTCAGTCAGAATCTCCAAACTCTTCCAACACTCCCCCATGTCTGAATCTGCCCAAGGCATTCCAGGATTACCCGATTTAACGCATCCTAGCGAACTGATGCAATTTGGAACGCATCTACTTAAAGGTTCACTGTTATTAGTATTTCTGGTTTTCGCTTTGGGAATTGCAATTGCTTTGTTGAGCTTTGCCCTACGTCAAAATCAACAACAGCAAGAGATTTTGATTGGAGAGTGGGCAGTTAGTTACTCTCAACTATTGCGGGGATTACAGCATTTAACCCTCGTGTTAGTTTTGCTGGTGGGAGGGTTTTTTCTTTGTTCAACTTTGAGCAATCGTTACCATCATTGGGAACAGGCAAAGGTGGCTCAAGTTGCCGAGAGTGTCGCTGGTGAAAGGTTAGAACAAATAGCGCCTCAAATACGATACATGACTGAAGAGCCATATGCATACACCACTCAAGTGAATGGCAAGATAGTCAAGGTAAATGAAAAACGAAAGATTAGCCGTTTCTTAACATTAAGTGGATCGCAAATTCAAGTTAAGATTGACCAAAGCCCAGATGTTCGAGGTCGTCGGGCAATTTATAAAATAGACTACACTGCTGACTATAAAGTTGTTAACCAACTCAAAGATATTAATAGTTTTTTCTTTGAAGCATCACCACTCATTGGTTACTCCTTATTGCAAAGTTATAAAGTAGAGCGTGACGGTACTAGACTTCCACAAACAAATCCTGGTGACTATAGCTTTCCTTTTCAACTACAACCGGGACAAGAAACGAGTCTAAGAGTCACTTATAAAGCACAAGGATCACCACGCTGGGTTTATAGCTCAAATGGGCAGTTGCTTTCTAACTTCCGTCTGCTAGCCATCGCCAACTTCCCTGGAGCAGATTTTGCCAGCGGTATCATACCCAATGAGATAAAAAATGACAGACAAGGAACTCAATTTACTTGGCTCTTTGACGATAATGTTTCAGTCAAGAACCCATTTGGAGTATACACCTACACCGACCCTGTTCGTCACACTGGTGTCCTGCCGCGACTGCTATTGCTAGCACCGACAATATTTTTCTGGTGGATATTGCTGCTGTATTTATCACTACCCATGAGCTTGACAAATGTGGCAATTGCAGGTAGTGTTTTCTTTGCTTGTTTGCTGAGTTTGACTTATCTCAGTCGCTTCATAAATCCTCAGCTAGGTTGGACTCTGATTTCACTTGTCTTACTAGCATTGACATGGGGTTTAGGGTCAAAAAATCGCAGTGTTTCTCTAGCTGCCCTGATCTGTACAATTGCTGGCACTGTGCTCCCTGTCTTTGGATTATTAGTACCATTTAGCGGTCTTACTCTTAGCCTTGCAGGCTTGCTTTCAGTCATCTGGCTTGCAGTTCGTCACTGGTATGGCTTATATAGATTAGAACTAGAAGACCGTAGATAATGAGGTCTTTTCCATTGCATGCACTTTTTTGATTTGTCATATCAAGTAACTGGAATTTAAACTAAAGCATGAAAAATGACTCAGCACCGCTGAGTTGTATAAAAAAGTAAGGTAAAAAGCAAAGCTTAGAAATTACGTGACTTTTGAGCGTCGAAACTTGGGAATTTTTGTACCTTTTTTAACGACAGGGTATGGGATTCTACGTTTGCCGGGTTAACTTTGTTTGCAACCTGGAGAAATTCCTTTGAGTTTTGGGAGGTTGGGTAGGTGTACCAATCACCCTATTGAGCCAGCAAATTGATCAAAAAAATAGTTCACAGTTGGAAAACTTATGCTTTTATGGATAATGCTGTCTTCGTGAAGCGTACAATAGTACTAACAAAGTTTATATGAGACTTAATTGTAACTCTTACTACGAAACAAAATTTGGTGCTACTTATTTGGGAAACAGCCTGGAATTAATGGCAGGTATTCCCGATGACAGTATCGACCTAATTTGTACATCTCCACCATTCGCACTTGTTCGTAAAAAAGAATACGGAAATGTTGACGCCGACGAATATGTCGAATGGTTTAAAAATTTTGCAAAACAATTTCACCGTATTCTAAAACCAACAGGCTCACTGTTTATTGATATTGGTGGCAGTTGGATTAAGGGGATGCCAGTTCGCTCTCTTTACCATTTTGAATTAGTTGTTGCTCTGTGCAAACCGAAAGAAAAAGGCGGAATAGGGTTTTATCTGGCACAAGAATTATATTGGTATAATCCAGCTAAACTTCCCACCCCGGCTGAATGGGTAACAGTTCGCAGGGAAAGAGTTAAAGATTCGGTAAATACAATTTGGTGGCTGTCAAAAGAACCACATCCTAAAGCTAACAATAGAAGGGTTTTAAAGCCTTATAGCGATGCGATGAAAAACCTGATTAAGAATGGATACAAGCCCAAAGTTAGACCATCGGGTCATGATATTTCCGATAAATTTGGGAACGACAGAGGAGGGGCTATCCCCCCGAATATTATTGATGGACGTTGCAGTACAGATAAAGAAGAAATAGGGCAACCGACTCTTATACAAGAAATTTTATTTGAAGATTTAGTCCAGCCTGTAAATGTGATTTCTGCATCGAATACTGCTTCTAAGGATTATTATCAACGGCGTTGCAAAGAAGAAGGTTTGAAGCCACACCCGGCAAGATTCCCTCAAGCATTACCAGAGTTTGTCATCAACCTTTGTACAGAACCGGGCGATATTGTTTTAGAACCTTTCGCGGGTTCTAACATGACAGGTCGAGTTGCAGAAACCTTACAAAGACGCTGGTTGGCTTTTGAGATTGATGAAGACTACATCAAAAGCTCAAAATTGAGATTTGAACAAAATGCTCCTTGAGAAGTTGGTTGTCCCTGGCAGGTGTTTTTGAACGGGAATACAAAATAAACTGGGATGTTGTTTGCGATATTCTAGGCATTAAGAAAGATTTTATCGACGAGCTTTATACCCTGACTCCCCGACAAAAATATTTTCTGCTGAGTCTGCTTAACCTTGATGTGAAAGAACTTACACCAGCCAATAAAGTTGCCCAACATACCAGGAGTGTTTATGAACTGGAGTTTAGACTAAAAGCAGGCGATCGCTGTGCGGTTGCACGGGGTGTTGTAAGTATAAAAAAAAGTCAGGGACAATCGAACTACAAAAAAAACCTAACCCAGATTTAATTCGGGTCAGGTTTTGAGTGCTTGATGTTAATGCCGAATTAATACTAAAAATTCTACTGAGGAATTACATGGGACTAAAGTCATGAGCTGATGTGACTTTATTACTAAATTTTAGGGGGTGATTGCTGAATCACCCCCTGTATGATCATTCTAGGATTCTTTAACAGTCCCACTCCTGTGGGGACAGATATTACTCAGCAATATTAACCAAACCTGGAACTTCTGAACTAGCCAGTGTTGGTGCGGTAAATATAAGGGAATATAAACTTGTTGGTTGCTGCTGTGCAACAACTGGTAGAACTTGACGAGCATGAGTTGCGACTTGCATAGTCTTCACGTCGTATGTTTGCATCGCCACCTTAGGATAGAAGCCGATACCGATGATGGGAAGTATCAAACAAGCAGTGATGAACAGTTCGCGTGGTTTAACATCTAGTACCACTGCATCCAGCACTAACTCTTCATTTTGCTGACCGTAGAAGACTTCGCGCAACATTGAGAGTAAATAAATCGGAGTCAGAATCACACCAACAGCTGAGAGTAGCACGACGACAACCTTGAAGCTAGAGCTGTAGACATCGCTTGTGGCAATTCCGAGAAAAACCATCAACTCACCGACAAACCCACTCATCCCTGGTAACGCCAGAGAAGCCATTGCAGCCGTAGTGAATAGAGCAAAGGTTTTGGGCATGACTTTTGCTATGCCACCCATTTTGTCCATCATTAAGGTGTGAGTGCGCTCGTAAGTCACGCCAGAGAGGAAGAACAAACTTGCAGCAATCAAACCATGAGAAATCATCTGTAGCATTGCGCCGCTGATACCCAACTCTGTATAGGAAGCAATACCAATCAGGACAAACCCCATGTGAGCAACAGACGAATAAGCCAAGCGCCGCTTAAGATTCGTTTGAGCAAAGGCACAGCAAGCACCGTAGACAATGTTTACGACACCTAAAATTGCTAGCACTGGAGCGAAGTAAACATGAGCGTTGGGTAACATCTCCACGTTGATGCGGATAAGTGCATAACCACCCATCTTCAACAAAACACCAGCCAAAATCATCGAACCAGGTGCTGGGGCTTCACCGTGAGCATCAGGTAACCAGGTGTGCAGCGGGAAAATCGGCAGCTTGACACCAAAAGCAATCAAGAAACACACATAAACTAGAAGTTCAAATGCTTTGGGATATTCCTTCATTCCCAAAGTTGCCATGTCGAAGGTAACGCTGTCTCCAGAGAATGCCATTGCAAAGCCCGCTACCAAGATAAATATTGATGCAGCAGCAGTGTAGAGAATGAATTTGGTAGCTGCATAGCGGCGCTTTTCTCCTCCCCAGATAGAAATCAGCAAGTACACAGGTACCAACTCGATTTCCCACATCAAGAAGAACAACAGTAAATCCTGGGCAACAAAGACGCCAATTTGGGCGCTGTACATCACCAGCATGAGAGCATAAAACAAACGCGGCTTGGTAGTTACTTTCCAAGCCGCGAATACTGCGAGTGTGTTAATCAAGCCTGTTAACAATATCAATGGCATCGATAACCCATCAACCGCTACAGACCAATTCAAACCTATTTGAGGAATCCAAGAATATTTTTCAACCAGTTGGAATGCAGAGCTTTGAAAATCGTAGTTATGCCAAAAAGCATAAATCATCAGGGCAAAGTCTGTAAAGGCGACTCCCAAACCATACCAGCGGAGAGTTGTGCCTTCTTTATCTGGGATTAGGGGGATGGCTGTAGCAGCCACTATCGGCAATAAAATTATGGTTGTTAACCAAGGAAAATCAAACATATTCTATCAGGTGACAATCACTTTACGTTTTTATTTTAATTACATTATATTAAGTTGTTCATACTTTTGTGAACGTCATTTCTCTATCAAAACCAAATCTTTAGATTTCATTAGTAACAAATACTTATTTTTGGAAGCAAATCCATTCTAATTGTAAAGTTTTGCTAAGTCAACAAAAAAGGTGGCAACAGCCACCGTCACAATTTGTTATGTTAACTCTGCCCTAGGAGGGTTCTGTGGGAAAGACAGGGAGCCGGGAGCAGGGAGCAGGGAGCCGGGAGCAGGGAGCCGGGAGCCGGGAATAGAGAACAGGGAAGAAGGGGGATGGTGTTTGTTTGATTCGTTGCGAGTGTGTAACGGTGCTAGTTAAAGGCTCAGTACTTAAATAAAAAGACAGAGATAGTTACTTATAACTATCTGATAAATACGGTTGACATATCAGCAAAAGTTTCAGAGTGTAAAATTTAATTTATAGTTTGGAATTTTGAATTGATTTGTGCCCCTTGAGTATCAACACAGAGCGATCGCACCTCTGGTTTTATTCCCTCCTCCATCCAAGCTGCTGTCATCGCTTGCGCCACAGCTTGAGAATGCGCCTTATCCGTCAAAGCCAACAATGTTGGACCAGCACCACTAATCACCATCCCATAAGCACCAGCTTCAACAGCAGCAGAATACACCGCATCGTAACCTCGAATCAATGCTTTTCGATAAGGCTGATGCAACCTATCCTGCAAAGCAGCCCTCAACCAATCACCCTTACCAGTTTCCAAACCACGCAACAACAACCCCAGATGCGCCGCATTAAAAATCGCATCCGCACGACTCACCTCAGTAGGCAAAACCTGGCGCGCCTCCTTCGTTGAAAGCTCAAAATCTGGAATCGCCACCACTGGCACAATCTCCTCACACCAAGGAACCTCACAAACCTCCCACTCTCTGTGCTCTCTGTGCCTCTGCGGTTCACCTTCTACCCCCGTCGCCGCCAACCGACACCCCCCCAACAAAGCTGGTACCACATTATCTGGATGTCCTTCTAGAGCGATCGCCAACTCCATCACTTCCAACTGGCTCAAAGGCTCCCCCTCCAACAAATTCGCACCAACCAACCCACCGACTATTGCTGTCGCCGAACTCCCCAAACCCCGCGCCAGTGGAACACCAAGATGAATCTCAATCTCTACAGGTGGCGGTGTCTGCTCTGTGTGTTGATAAAATTTCACAAACGCTTGATAGAGCAAATTACTTTCATCAGTGACAACTCGTTCAGCCTCCGCACCTGTGACAGTAATTTTCACTCCCTCAAGGTAAGGCGGTATATCAAGGCGAGTGAACTTAAACTCGTTGTACAGCGTTAGAGCCGCACCAATACAATCAAAACCTGGTCCTAAATTGGCAGTTGTGCCTGGAACAGTGATAGATACAGAAGAAAGAACAGACATTTGTCAGTAAAAACTAATTAATCAACCAGCATCTCATGTAACTGATTAATTTGCTCAGCAGTTATCTGAATCTCTTCTGTAACGTAATCCAATGTGTTGTTCTAAATACTTGAAAGCGTCTAGCCCTACTGCCCTAACTCCTGAATATTATTCATCACTTGTTGATAGAGTATTTTATTATTCTGTTTATCAAAGATTTCTGCTGCTCGCTGCAAGTCTTGCCTAGCTTTTTCTTTATCACCTAGCGCAGCATAGGCATTTCCTCGGTTATTGTATGCTGCGGCAAAATTAGGAGCAAGACGAATCGCTTCGTTGTAATCTGTGATTGCTCCCTCTATATCTTTTTGAGCACTGCGAGCATTACCTCGATTATTATAAGCAACAGCATATTGAGGATTGAGGCGAATCGCTTGGCTGTAATCCTTTACCGCCTGGTTTTTATCTTTATTTGTTGAAAAAGCATTACCTCGATTATTGTAAGCAACAGCATATTTAGGATTGAGGCGAATCGCTTGGCTGTAATCGTCTATCGCTCCGTCTCTGTCTCCTTGTGCGGCGCGAGCATTTCCTCGATTATTATAAGCTTGAGCATCGTTAGAATTTATGCTCAGCGCTTGGTTGTAATCTTCTATCGCCCCCTGCTGATCTCCTATATCAAAGCGAGCAAGTCCCCGACTGTTATATGCAGTTCCATAGTTGGGAGTGAGGTTAATTGCTTTGGTATAAGAAGCGATCGCCCCTTGTGAATCCCCTTTAATTTGCTGATACTGGCCTTCAATATAAAAGTCTTTAGATTGAGATGGTGTTGCTACAGGGCGTCCAATAGGACGAACTCCAATTTCTGTTACTAAAACATCGTCACTGTTACTACAGGAAACGGTTGTAAGGGCGACAAATGCGGTAAACGCAGCTATGCAGACAGCTTTCATTCTTTACCAGTCATCCTTTGAAGAAATATAGGGAACGCTTAACAGTGAACAGTAAACAGTGAACAGTAAACTGATAACTGATAACTGGTAACTGATAACTGATAACTGTTCATCACTCATCAGTATTTTCGTGACTTTCTTGATTTTTGGGAATCAGTCGCCAAGCAGTGGTTTTCTCAATATTTACAGACAATTGTTCCAAATTTTCTCCTAAATCTTTTTGTAGCTTTTGAGTTAGTGTAATTGGAAAATCGAAATCTATGTCTTGAGTTTGTACTAGCTTTGCGAGTTCTACAAATGCTACCTTCACTGTTTTTCGCTCAGAGGAAGAAAGCTTGAAGTAGGAACTTTCTGGTAGATTCTGAGCAAGCATAGCTTTTTTTATTCGCTCTTGTAAATGCGCGAACTCCGAGTCTAAGAGTTTCCATTGTTGCTCAAGCTGTGCATATCTTGCATTCAGTGATGTTAGGTTTTCTGTGGTAGGCTCTGGATTAATTTCTTTGTTTAATTCTATCAAACGTTGATGGATTTGAGCAAGATAAATGCAGTCTAGGTAAGCATACTCTATTTGTTCTTCTGTGAGTGGTCGCTTTCCCCAGTCGCTGGTTTGTTCTTGTTTTTCTATATTCTTAAAATCACAAAGTTCTGCTGCTAATGTTTTTAATTGGTAGTTAGGTACTGGTAAGGCATAGTAGGGAATTTTTTTTGCCATTTCCAGAGTGCAAGTGATATTTGTAGCCTTTTTGTTACCCAGATATTTCACATCAAAGCTAGCATTATGAAAGACTTTTTCAATTTGGGGATTGAGCATAATTTTGTCAATGAACTCAGCCACAATATCAGGATGATTGAGTACATCTAAAATATGGGTGTGTTCGCCACTCAAGTCTGTTGGATCATCTAATACCTGAATCAGCGATAGTCTCGGACTACGACTTTTGTATTCTGCGATTTCTGTATCAATCCACAAAGTATGAGCTTGAGTATATTCAGCAACAAGAGAACGCATTTCGCTAGCTGAAGTCAAATATGGCATGGGGTGAATTTGCGGAAAAATGGGCAAGAGGAATTAAGTCCTAGTTTCCCAAGTTAGCATTTTATGAGTAATTTTTCTGGTGTTATATTTACGGAAGGCGGATTTGCAACAAGGAGATAACTCGCGGTGGTTCCGAGAAGCGGAGATTGTCTCTATTGTGACTTAACCTCCAATCGTGACACTCTAAGCTGTTCCACATTTAATTTGCATTTTAAACCGCAGAGGCGCAGAGGAAGCAGAGTAAGAGATAAAAGAGCTTGATACTTTTTATCAAAATTTTAAATTATGCAAGTTAGATGTGTTTTAGTTTATACTCTAGAAAATTTTAGTTATGTCCTACTGACTAAGTATTAATTCACTCAAGAGTTTTAATACACTTAAAACCTGTTGTAGTTCACTTTCTTTCTCTATTGATAAAGCATAAGAACGAGCATATTTTGGTTGTTCTTGCTGAACTAATTTTACAAAAACAAACTCTCTACCGTTGACAAGTAACCCAAAAGTCGGCTGTTCAATATTGGGAGTATCAAGCATATAAGCTAGTGCTTGGGGTAATGCAGTTATCACATCAAATTTAGTGCTTTTTGATTCTATAACCAAGATCCAAAGACGTTTTTGTATAACCAAAACATCAATATTGCCTTTGACTAGAATGCTTTCATCTTCAGCAGAAATCTCAGTAGAAGTTTCGGTTTCAATCTCGAAAGGTGGTTGATAAAAGCCAGCTAAATCTAGCAGTGGAGACAGGACTACCATCTTCACTGCTTCTTCTGACATTGGGCGACGTTTAGTTAAATTGAAATAGTTGCTTTTAACTCGCTCTAAAGAGAATCTTTCTCTATCAGTCAGTGGTGGTAAGTTCTCTACCCATTCTGTAAAAAAATCAGCGCTTGTAATTAATTCCAATCCAAATTTTTCTTCTAAATCGTAAAGACTGATATCTCGCGCTTGAATTGTTTTTACCATAATTACTGAAACATGCGGCTGGAAAATGGGGAATACATTAGTATTGTATGTTATTGCGAGCGAAGCCCTTACACCCCTAGTTTTTGTGAGATTTTTTACCACGTTTCCGGAACATGGAACTCAAGTTATGTAGTCAGAAGTAAGTATTAAGACGAATATGTAAAGTAGCAGATGGAACCACTCACCGCAGGGGCGATCGCAATTGGGACTGTGATTGCGACTAAGGCTTTAGAAAAAACGGGCGAAAAGGTAGGAGAAACTCTATGGAATAAAACTGGTGAATTTCTCGTCACTCTCAAAAAACACTCTCCTCATACTGTAGTTGCTATTGAAAAAGCGCCCTCTCAACCACTTGACTATGGTAAAGCTGTATTAGAGGTAGAATCAGTAGCTAAAGCTCATCCTCAAGTCAATCAAGCTGTGCAAGAATTAGTAGCAGCAGCACAAGCTAATCCACCATTGAATTTAGCTGATGCATTGAAAGAAATAAAAGCAGCTGTAGAGAAATCTCAACATCCAGATGCTCCAGCTTTTATTCAAAACATCCAAAAAGCTATTAATGCGGCTCAAACTCAAACCATTGACCAACGCAATAGTACTTTCAACATTTGACTGCAGTCGTCCGAACGGGAACGGACAAAGTTAACTCCCCCAAATAATGTTGTGTTTCAAGGTTCTGCCAATTTTGTTGGCAGACAGCATGAACTTTGCTTACTGCAAGAATTGTTGCAGCAACCAGGCGCAGTGGCTATTTCTGCTGTTTCTGGTATGGGTGGTGTTGGCAAAACCGAACTCGCAACGCAATATGCACGTCAACATCAAGCGGATTACCCTGGTGGGATTTGCTGGTTAAATGCCAGAGAATCGAATCTGGCTGCAGAAATAGTGCAGTTTGCTCAGTTGTACATGAATCTGGAAGTACCGCAGCAGGATTTGCGGGGAAGACAGCTAAGTCTTACCGAACAAGTACACTGGTGTTGGCAGCACTGGCAACCAACAGAAGGACTCGCGTTGGTGGTGTTGGATGATATCATAGATTTGGGGAGTTGTCGAGAGTTCCTGCCAACGGCTCATCGCTTCCGTGTGTTGATGACAACACGGTTGCGAAATCTCGACACCAACATTGAGGAGATATCTCTGGATGTGTTGTCACCTGAAGAAGCTTTGCAATTGTTGACAAAGCTAGTGGGTGAAAGACGAGTGCAAAAAGAAGAGGAAACAGCGAAACTCTTGTGTGAATGGCTGGGATATCTACCTTTGGGTTTGGAATTGGTGGGGCGGTATTTAGCTAAAAAACCTCCTCATTGGACTTTAGCTAAGATGTTGCAACGGCTGAAACAGCAGCGACTCCAAGATGAAGCGATAAACCGCCATCAAAAGCAATTGCAACAAACCTTGAGTACAGCACAGCTTGGGGTTTTGGCTGCATTTGAATTAAGTTGGGATGAACTCGATCCGACGACACAGCGTGTCGGTGAGTTATTAAGCTTATTTGCACCGGATATTTTTGCTTGGGAATGGGTAGAGTCTGCAACTTCTCGGCTGAATTGGGATGCAAGTGAAGTTGAAACAGCAGTTGGGCAACTTTACGAGCGTCATTTGATTCAATGGGTGGAAGATAAAAGTGGAGATTTCGATGATTCCTACAAAATTCATCCCTTAATTCGGGAGTTTTTGAAACTCAAGCGAGCAGCATCTGAACAAGTTGATGAGTTGAAACAGGACTTACGCACGAACAACATAACTACTGTCATTGCGAGCGAAGGGAAGCAATCTCAACCCGCTCTTTTTCGTAGCGCGTGCGTAAGTCCTATGAAACGCGCTTTTGCAGAAACTTTTATCGCGATTGCTAAGACAATCCCCTATTCGCCAACCCGTCGTGATATTGAATCCGTCAAAGATGCTATTCCACATTTAGCAGAAGTGGCACAAAATCTGACTGATGCAGTCAGTGATGAAAATTTACCTTGGGCTTTTACTGGCTTAAGTAGATTTTATGAAGGACAGGGTTTGTATGCGATCGCTCAACCGTGGTTAGAGCAATGTGTATCAGTCGTCCAATCCCGTTTGGGAGAAGAGCATCCGGATGTCGCCACTAGTTACAACAATTTGGCATCACTCTACAAATCCCAAGGACGGTACACTGAAGCAGAACCGTTGTACAAAAAAGCATTGGAACTCAGGCAACGCCTGTTGGGAGATGAGCATCCCTCTGTCGCCACTAGTTACAACAATTTGGCATCACTCTACAAATCCCAAGGGCGGTACACTGAAGCGGAACCATTCTACAAAAAAGCATTGGAACTCAGGCAACGCCTGTTGGGAGATGAGCATCCCGATGTCGCCAGTAGTTACAACAATTTGGCTTATCTCTACAAATCCCAAGGACGGTACTCTGAAGCGGAACCGTTGTACAAAAAAGCTTCGGAACTGTTCCAACGTCTGTTAGGAGAAGAGCATCCGGATGTCGCCACTAGTTACAACAATTTGGCAGGACTCTACGAATCCCAAGGACGGTACACTGAAGCGGAACCGTTGTGCAAAAAAGCTTTGGAACTGCAGCAACGTCTCTTAGGAGAAGAGCATCCCGATGTCGCCACTAGTTACAATAATTTGGCTCTACTCTACGAATCCCAAGGACGGTTCACTGAAGCGGAACCACTTCTTCTCAAAGCATTGGAAATTGCTGAACACAGTTTAGAGGAAAATCATCCCCACACAATCAGTATCCGTAAAAGTTTAAAATCTTTGCATGATAATCGCTAGTCTTGGTTAGTAAAAGTCGTTTCTTTTGTCGTTCGCCTTTGGCGGTGGTAACAACAAATTCTAAAGAGTGCTTCAAGAATTGGGAGCGATCGCATGACTAATTTAAATGTACAAATTCCTCAGTCTTTGTATAAACAAATAGAAACTTTGGCAACAAGAGAAAATATATCAATTGAACAACTTGTCGCTGTTGCTCTCTCTGCACAAGTTTCGGCTTGGATGACGAAAGATTATTTAGAAGAAAAAGTTCAACGTGGGAGTTGGGAGAAATTTCAACAAGTTTTAAATAAAGTCCCTGATGTAGAACCAGAAGATTATGATAAGTTTGATTAATTTGGTTGTAACTCAGATTATGCTGTGAGTCGGATGCCTTTCCCTGATAAAAATCGGAAGAAATAACTAGTACACTAAGGCGTAAATAAACCACCCATTCCAAATCATAGTTGCAGAAGTCTATCGTCAACAACTCTGGTTGTACGAAAATAAAAAACAGAGTATTGACGCTATAAAACCTGACAATGTGGTCTTATTTGTTGAAAATCAAACAAAATATCTTAACCAGGAATGAACGAGGACTGATTTACTGGTTGATCATCAGTGGATTTGCCATAGTTATCGCGCTGGAATACCTAACGCCGCCTGAGTATGTATTTGGCTACCTCTACACAGGAACGATTTTGCTGGCGAGTTCCCGATTAAGTCGTACCGCAGTGCTTGGCGTGACGCTAGCGGCTACCGGATTAACGCTGTTGAATTTGTTTATCCCAGGAGTAGAAACGGTTCATCCGCCAACGGTAGCAAATCGGTTAATTGCTGTAATTGCATTGGTTGTAACAGGTTACTTAAGCGAACGTAACCACCGCAATAAGGAAGCTATTGCTTACGCGCAAACACAGTTACGCTCTCAACAACAGCTAGCGCAGATGCGGGAAGATTTTGTTTCCACCTTAACTCATGACTTAAAAACACCGCTACTAGGAGCAATTCAAACGTTGAAATCGTTTGAAGAAGGGCAATTTGGTTCAGTTACACCGATGCAAGAGCGTATCATACAAACAATGACTCGTTCTCACCGCACCACGTTGCAGCTTGTAGAAACTTTGTTGGATGTATACCGCATCGACACTGAAGGGCTGAAACTTCAGCGATCGCCAGTGAATTTAGTCACAGTAGCAGAGGAGGCGATCGCCACCCTAACTGAAATCGCAAGATCACGTCAGATTTGTGTCTGTCTTAATTATGGAGAATCAGATTTTCGCCGCTCATTGTGGGTTAATGGCGATTATTTGCAACTTGGGCGAGTTTTCTCCAATCTTTTAATTAATGGTATTAACCATACTCCCCGTGGTGGAAAAGTGGAAGTCGTGCTGGAGACTTCTGCTATTGATCAAATTGTGAAGATTTCTGACAATGGTTGTGGGATAACACAAGAAGAACTACCTTACCTGTTTGAGAGATTTTATCAAGGACATGGCGATCGCCTGTTTGTAGGTTCAGGGCTAGGATTGTATTTATCTCGCCAAATTATTGAAGCACATGGCGGTATAATTTGGGCAGAGAGTCGTGCAAGCAAAGGGGCAATATTTGGGTTTCGACTGCCTGTGTGTCCGCCACCAGGGGATAAATAGGGCGAGGTATGGCAAGGTTTGTGAGATTTTCTCGTGAATGGCTGACTTGTGAACCAATAACTAAAAATGAAACCAGGTGCGGTAGTGAAGATATTACTCGTTGAGGATGATGAACTGTTTCGCTTGGGTTTGCGAATGCGGTTACAACAGGAGACGGGTATAGAAATCGTAGCTGAGGCGGAAGATGGTGAGCAAGCTGTAGAACTAGCTAATCGTTATCTGCTGGATTTGGTTTTGCTAGACGTTGGCTTACCAGGGATTGGTGGAATAGAAGCTTGTCGTCAAATCAAGCAGCAGCACCCAGATTTACCAATTTTAGTTTTAACATCTCGTTCGGAAAAACCTTTGATTGCGCGGTTAATTGAAGCAGGGGCGCAAGGTTACTGTCTCAAAGGAATCCCACCAGAGTCTTTAATATTGGCACTGCGTTCGGTAGCTGCAGGCGCTTCTTGGTGGGATCAAACAGCAACCACAGAAATTCGAGCCGCTTTTGGCGCAAACAATACAGCAGCGCCCATACAAAATAAGCAACCAGCAGATAATCCCTTAACCAAGCGCGAGCAAGAAATTCTGGCACTAGTGGCTGCTGGTAAAAGCAATCAAGAAATAGCAGAAATTCTCTATATTGCTTCTGGTACAGTACGGGTTCATGTCCATGCGATTTTGCACAAGTTAGAAGTACGCGATCGCACTCAAGCCGCAATATTGGCTATACAGAAAGGATTAGTAGCAAAAGAATTGCTGCGCAATTCGTAACAGTTATCAGTTATCAGTTATCAATTGTTCGCTGTTCACTGTTCCCTGTTCCCTTCCCTTAGCAATTTACTTGAGCCAAAATCAGTCATGATAAAAGTATAGCCATTGTTCTATGCTGGGAAAGCTATGACTAATATCCCGCTTTTTGCTAATCGCACTCAAGCTGGTGAGCAACTGGCGCAAGCAATTGACGCTATTTTGACCCAGCAAATTGCTGATCAAGTTACAAACCCTGTTACAATTGTTTATGCTTTGCCAAGAGGAGGAATACCAGTAGCAGCAGCAGTCGCGCGTCTCCTCAACTGTCCGTTAATGATAGAGGTGGCGAAAAAAATTGGTCATCCGGAAAATCCTGAGTTAGCTATTGGCGCGGTTACTGCTTCCGGAAATGTTCTTTGGGATGAGCACAACATATTTTTTCGCCATACACCGAAATCAGGGTGGCGGGAAAGAGCTTTGGATGCAGCTATTAGTCAAGCTAAGTCTCTTCAGGCTAAATTAAGTCCTGCTTGTCCGCAGGTGAACACTCAAGGTGCTACCCTCATCTTAGTTGATGATGGTATTGCCACAGGTATGACAATAGCAGTCGCGGCAACATCTCTCAAGGCACTCTCGCCTGCAGAAGTTTGGTTATGTAGTCCAGTAGCGCCTTTGGAATTGTCACCCTGGTTGGATCAGTGGGGCGATCGCGTGGTTATCCTATCAACACCAAAACCTTTCTTCAGTGTCAGCAATTTTTACTTAGAATTTCCTCAGGTACAGACAAAGGAAGCTTTTGATTGTCTACTACAACAAAACCAGGACAAATGAATCCTCAAAAACAAATTTGATCCTTCATAGCGTGATCATTTTTGTCTGTAGCCGATTGCGAATAATCTACTCCTGAGTCTTACGAGTCTTCGAGAAACTTAGCTAGCTCTAAACTTTCTTCATAGTAATTAATTGCTTTAACATAATCGCCCAAGGCTTCACAAGCAACTCCCAAACTACCTAGTGATTGTTCTTCAGTGCGCTTGTCTTTCAGTGCCCTAGCTAATAATAAACGTTGCTCGTAGTACGCGATCGCTTTGGCAAAATCCCCTAGGGCATAACAAGCATTACCCAAATTGTGTAACACCTGAAGTGCAGTGCGGTGATTGTTTAGCGAGTAAGCTCTTTTGATACACTGCTGGTAGTAGGCGATCGCTTTGGCAAAATCTCCTAAACCATACCAAGTGTTGCCCAAATTCTTTAGCACCTGCTCTTCGCCCCAATGATCTTGGAGTTCTCGTACAATTTCTAAGCTTTGCTGTTTAAATTCAATTGCCTGATCAAGGTCACCCAAAGCTTTATAGACCAATCCCAAATTATTGAGTCCCGCTACCTGACTTCGCTTATCTCCTAGTTGCTGCGCTGTTTTCAAACACTTTTGTAGAAATTCAATTGCTTTGTTATATTCACCTAAATGACGATAAGCATTGCCTAAATGCGAAAGAGCCTGCATTTTTATAACTTGTAAGTTGGTGACATCATGTATTAAAAGTAAACACTGTTTTGAGTGGGAAATTGCACTTTTGTAGTCTCCTAAGTGGTAAACTATGTAAGCTAAACAAGAAAGTACTTGCGCTTGTTTTTCAATGTCTCCCACTGCTTGAAATAACGCAAGGGATTCTTGCAAAGACCTCATAGCGGCAAGTGAATCCCCAGCTTGCTGCTGTTGGACTCCTTCTCGTAATAACCTGTTTGCTTCTTCATAGTGGTCTTGTTGTCTCTGGGGAACTAGCATTTCCTCATGTGAATCTCTGAAATCATCAGAAATACTGACATGTTCCCTTTGTGTTAGGCATGCTGTAAGTGATTCCACGGGAACTATGTTTTCGACCTGGAATTCCATTCGTTTTTCCACATCAACCTATCTTTGTTAATAGTGGTGATACATAATAGTGTTCCCAAAATTAGAGTGCATATCTCACGGGAAGATGGAGAATATAGAAATTGAGGATTGTTTTTGAGGATGAGGGGTCAGTAGGCAACTCCAAAGCCCTTGAAGATTGCAGTGGAGTCGTGAGAATGACGATAGAAAGAGTCCTAGAACCGGAAGTCATGGATAGTTTAGAGGAAGCCATTGAGTATGATGCAATGGACTTCGTCACAGTAAATACTGCTTTTGCTGAAGAAGCAAGCGCTTTTGGACCAAAGGAACAGGGTTTAGTACTTGATGCTGGTACTGGTCCTGGTCGTATTCCAGTTTTACTGTGTCAAATGCGTCCCCAATGGCAAGTTATCGCTATTGATTTGGCTCAAAGTATGTTACAAATAGCGTCACAACACATTCAGCAGGCTGGTTTACAACAGCAAATTCGTCTGGAATTAGTAGACACAAAAAACTTGCCTTATCAAGATCAGCAGTTTGATATGGTTGTGTCAAATAGTCTCATCCACCATTTGCCCGATCCGTTACCTTTCTTTAGCGAACTTAAGCGTGTCTTAAAACCGAATGGTGGTATTTTCATCCGCGACTTATTTCGACCAGCTGATGAAATCACAATCAATGCTTTGGTGAATAATATAGGAACAGAATACAATCCCCATCAAAGTAAGTTATTTCGTGATTCTCTTCACGCTGCACTCACACTGGATGAAGTGAATCAGTTGATTTCACAGGTGGGGTTGCAAGAAGTAAAGGTCTATCAATCAAGTGACTGTCATTGGACTGCACAACGCGCTTGGAGTGATTGAGTTGGGAGTTGGGAGTCGGAAGTTTGAAGTCGGAAGTTGGAATCTGTTCCTGGGGGGCAATACGGTTGCTGTTAAGGATTTTTGGTGAGATTTGGTGATGTGTAGAGACGTAGCATCCTACGTCTCTACATTATGGATGTTGGTGTATGTGATTCAAATGAGAACCGTTATAATTAACCGAATTTGATATTACGCCACGTTTGCCTTAACTAAATTTTCTCTACCTTGAATGACTTTTGCCGACTCAACTTTGTCACCCGCCTTGAGTTGTTGCAAAACATCTTTACCTTCAGTGACGTAGCCAAAGACTGCGTAACGACCATCCAACAAGTTGCGTCCTGCTGGAGTGAGTTCCGGTTCAAACAAGAAGAAGAAGACTTGTGATGAACCACCATTGTTATCATCTTCAGGACGTGCCAAGGCTACAGTACCATAAGCAGAGAAAGGTAGAACAGGTAAATCAGTGTAACGACCAGCCTCCTCTAAAGTGATACCGTAAGTAGGTTCTTTGTCACCTCTTACAATATATTCTAGTGGAATGGCGCGGTATTTACGTGTTTTTGGGTCAATAAAGCCGACATCTTTACCTGGTGGGTCTCCAGTTTGTACAACGTAGGATTCTTCTGAACGGGTAAATTCTAAGCCATTATAAAAACCCCGTTGCACCAAATCCACAAAGTTCCCAGCAGTGACAGGGGCGCTGTAGCCGTCTACAACAACTGTCAGGTCGCCTTTGTTAGTTTTCACTTCCACAGTGGCACGACCTTTGAGTTGAGGTAAATTGCTGTATTTGGCTGGCACTTCAAAGGGAAATTCTGTCACCATTGACTCTTCTAGTTTGCCGACAAGACTCAGCAATTTGGCACGTTGATCCTGAACTTGTTCTTTATCTTTTGTTTTGGCCACTTCTTGCAAAGCATTTACGCCGGATTTTAATTCAGCAATCATAGCTTCAGCTTCGCTTTGGCGTTCTTGTGGAACATCTGCCAAAATTTTGGAGGGTTGACTGAGAATTCGCGATGCTTTGCTGAGGTCTTGAGAAACAGCACCCCAACGTCGATTGGCTCGCAGTTGAGTGCTAATGTCCTCCAAAGAAGCTTGCAGTTGCCGTACAGGTTTATTATCTATTGGAAGTGAGTAGCGCAATAGAGAATTGCCGTCAGTAATGGCATTCCCTGCTGGTAACAGTCCAGCGCTACTAGAAGGAGTCCATGCGGCTGTACTTATTCCTAAAAATAGAGTTACCAGCAGCAGTGCTATTGGGCTGTTCTTCAGCCAGGATTTCAATATTTTGAACATAAGATAGCTCAAATGCAGCATCAAATTGTTGACTGGGCGTCACCCAACAATTATCTTCCCACAGTACAGGAAGCACTTTCGCTTTGATATCAAGTTACATCCTTAGAAAACGTAAATCTAGAAACCCGGTTTGGTGGAACTCGACTTTAGGGATTATGGCAATTTTAAACGAATAATCATGGCAAGGTTTCAACTTTTGGGCGATCGCGTCCCTTGCGCGTGTTCCCTTGGGACTCAGCGGCTCCCTGCTGGAGCATCGCCTGAGATTATTCTCAAATGCTATTTGGATCAATACCCAACTCTCTCAACTTTGCTGCTAGTCTTTGTTGGTGTTGTTCAGCAAGTTCCCTTTGTTGTCGTTCGCTTTGAGCAACTTCATCAGCAGTCAGATATCGCTTACCTTCCTTATCATGCCAATACAATACTTCTCGCTTCACCACACCAGAAGTATAACTTCCACGTCCAATTCCCAATCCTACTTCTGGCATCCAAAACGGTTCTTGTATTTGCTGTTGATACTCTCCATCTACCAATTTATACAATTCAAAGGGTTGATGTTGGTCGCGTCGCCAATACTGAGGATTATAAATAACGTAATACAAAACTCCTAGTTTTGCATAAATTTCTAGGTTCTTGTCATACTCATCCCCAGGTGTTTTGGAAACCACTTCCAAAGCGAACTTGGGTACTATTTCCTCCTCTTCCCAGACTGCGTAGCTCAAACGAGACTTTCCTGCTTTGCGTCGTTCCACACCCAAGCTGAAAAATCCATCTGGTATGACTGGTACTAAGTGACTCACTCCTGTTGTGTGGTAAATACCCATATCAATACCAAAAAACCAATCATTCCGATTTGCCCAACTGGATTCGAGGATAAATAATAACAGGTTGGGGAGAAAATTCTGGTCTTCGTTATCCACGGGTGTATCGTCTGAACATGGTAGTTCTTCGGTAGTTGGTAGGGTGAAGCGTGGTTCAGACTGTACCATAGGTAGGACTTTCAAGTAATTTGACCGATGGATGTGGTGCCTCAGATTCTATTCTAGAAAAAATTAGACCATCTGTTTGTCAGTTATCAGTTGCAGGCATTTTCAGGTAAATAGCACTTACGCACAAGTGACGAAAAAACAAGATTGTGAGATTGCTTCCTTACGTCGCAATGACACAACTACGTTTCCTTTGCGTAAGTCCTGACAAGCTTAATGAGACTGCAAAAAATAAAAATTTATATACTGAGCAAAAATGTCCAGAATAACAAACCCACCTGACGCGACTGTCACAGCTGCGTCTTGCTCTCATAGAAACCTCGCGGGATGCGGGAAACGAGCGCGTCTTTAGACCCTTCGACAAAGCTCAGGGCAAGCCTGAGAGGGAAGCGACACGAGCGACTTTAGTCGCCTTCAACATTCACCTCATCAATAAGTTTATCAACGAACTCTCTTATCCGTCCCTGCCAGTCAGGGACGGATTTTAACTTGTCTTTTACTCCTGGTAAAACCTTAAAGCAAACAGGATCTTTGTCAAATGGTTGTTCGCTCGTAAAGCCTAATTTATGTTTTTTCTGGAATGGCATTGTTTTTAGTGTATATATGCATATACTAATATATAGCACATTGGAAGTCGAGACAATGTCTAAAACAAAAAAGTCAATGGGAGTGCAGCAAGTCTTGCTGCGTCTCAGTGATGAAACCAGGTCAATATTAGAGTATCTCTCTCAACAATCAGGCAAGTTATACAACAATGGTGTGTATTTTGCTCGTCAAACATTTTTTAAAACTGGCAAACTGTTAACTGGCAAATTTGATTTAGCTTTTGAAGCGTCAGTTTCAAAGACTTTGATTGCTCAATCGTTACCATCAACGCCTATGCAGCAAACATTGATGTCAGTAACAGAAGCTTTTAAATCTTTTAAAGAACTTAGAGAGCTATATTTCAAAGGTCAACTACATTTTAAGCCTAAGCCACCTGATTATCTCAAAGGGTCTAAGTTGTTCAAAGTTGCTTATCCAAATTCTGGTGGACAAAAGCCAACACTTATTGATGGGCGGCTTAGATTTTCTTTGGGACTAACCGTCAAGCGCTGGTTTGGAACATCTGAGTTCTTTCTTCCAATGCCTTCAAACATTGACTACTCACCGGTTAAAGAGTTTACCATCCTTCCCAATAATGGGGCTTTTTACCTTGAAATTTCCTATGAGGTGGAAAAACAAAAACACAAGTTAGATATTAATCAAGCATTATCAATTGATCTTGGCACTGCTGATAATCTTGCTGCTTGTGTTGATACTTTGGGAAATTCTTTGTTGATTGATGCTCGCGCAATGAAAGCGATGAATCAACTTTGGAATAAGAAAGTATCAACACGTAAAGAAGGCAAGGCAGAGGCTTATTGGGACAATTGGTTAGACTGTGTAACTCGTAAGCACAACCATCAAATGCGCGACGCAATCAATAAAGCAGCAAAGCTAATTATTAACCACTGCCTTAAACATGGTATTGGAACATTAGTAATTGGTTGGAACGAGGGTTTTAAAACTAACGCCAATATGGGTAGGTTGAACAATCAAAAGTTTGTTCAAATGCCTTTGGGCAAACTCAAAGATCGACTAAAACAGCTTTGCGATTTGCATTGTATTAGATTTCAGGAAACCCAAGAATCTTACACCTCAAAAGCTAGTTACTTAGATGGAGACTCCCTACCCAAGTATGGCGAAAAGCCAGAGGGGTGGAAAGCGTCAGGTAAGCGCGTTGAACGTGGATTGTATCGGTCAGCCAAAGGTTTTATCGTTAACGCTGACCTTAATGGGGCGGCAAATATTCTTAAGAAAGTAGGCAGCAATCTAAGCATAGACTTAGGCTTACTGGGTAGACGGTGTTTGACAACCGTAGTGAGAGTTAGGCTTTGGGCGCTGCCTGAAACTACTTTGTGCGCAGAAACGAGCGTGGCTTCAGCCCTGAGAGTGTCAATTCCTAATAGTCGTCGCGTCTAAATAACCCCAATAACGGACCAAGAATCACACCAAACACAAAGCCACCTATATGCGCCCAGTAAGCAACTCCTCCCGTCTCCACACTCATGTTAGCGGCTGCTTGCAGGTTGGCAAGACCAGATATCACGTTCTGAACAAAGAAAAGTCCTATTACTACAACTGCTGGAATTCTAATTGTCGTGACGAAAAAACCTAAAAAGATTAACGATAGAACTCTTGTATCGGGAAAGCGGATAATGTAAGCGCCTAGAATTCCAGCAATAGCACCACTTGCCCCCAAGGATGGAATTCCAGAATCTCTACCTATCACCCACTGACATAAAGCTGCTAAAGCACCGCAACTCAGATAAAAAATTAAGTATTTAAAATGACCTAAGCGATCTTCAATATTGTTGCCAAAAATCCATAGATACAACATGTTGGAGAGCAAGTGCCACCAACCGCCGTGTAAGAATTGGGAAGTAAATAAAGTTGTCCACTCAGCAGCAAAGTTGTTTGTTAACTCTCGTGGTATAACCGCATACAACTGGAAAAATTGCTCTATTTGTGCATTTGATAGACTCACCTCATGAAGGAAAACTAAGACGTTCATGCCAATCAACCCATAGGTAATATATGGGGTGATTCGTGTTGGATTTTCGTCGTACAGGGGAAACACAGGTGTTTTTCCTAATCACTGATTAAGTGCAATATATCTTGTAAAACTGGCAGTTGCTGAATATTTAGGAATTTTAACTGCTGCTATTCAGCTGCAAGAGAAAATCCACATTTGGCAAACTTAAGAACGAATCACAAGTGCCAACTCTATTGAGGGCACTTGCTTTGTACTATCTGTACCAAGATTCTTGCCTTGGTTTGTCGCTAAATAAACCCAACAATGGACCGAGAATTGCCCCAAAAACAAAACCACCTGCATGCGCCCAGTAGGCAATACCACCACTTTCCATGCCAACATTAGTGGGTGTTTCTAGACTGGCTAATCCGTAGAACGCTTGTTGGATAAACCAAAATCCCAGAAAGAAGTATGCTGGGACACGAAATGTGGGGAAGAAAATTCCTAGAGGAACGATGCCGAGAATTTCTGCTTGAGGGAAACGGAGAATGTATGCCCCTAACACGCCGGCGATCGCACCACTTGCTCCCAAAGAAGGAATTGAAGACCCTTGTGCAAAGTACCACTGGGCTAGTGATGCCAAAATACCGCAACTTATATAGAAAAACAAATATCTGACATGACCCAATTTGTCTTCTACATTGTTACCAAAAATCCACAGGAACAGCATATTACCAGCCAGGTGCAGTAAACCGCCGTGCAAAAATTGCGAAGTAATCAAAGTTAACCATTCTGGCACTGGTTGGTTAACTGAAATTCCCGCAAAGCTAGCAGTGAGTTCTCGCGGAACAACAGCCGCAAGGTGTAAAAATCCGTCTAATTGTCGTGCAGGTAAACTTGCTTCGTAAAGAAAAGCCAAGACATTGACAGCAATCAGTCCATAAGTTACATATGGGGTGATTGTCGTCGGATTATCATCTCTAATAGGAACCACAGGCGTTTTTTCCGATTTTTGAGGAACCAGCCTCACATTATCTAATTTTTCGTGTGTTTTCTTCTAGCCTGTGGAGGTATTTAGCACAATCAATAGTCATCAGTGAACAGTGAACAAAATTACTAGTGATAACTGCTAACTGATAACTGTTCACTGCTTAATAATTCTTCATCGCCCGTTGCATGTCACGCTGATCTTGGCGTCGTTTGATGTCTTCGCGCTTATCATGAACTTTTTTACCTCTGGCAAGAGCTATAGTTATTTTCACCCAACCACGTTTGAGATACATCTTCAAAGGTATTAAAGTTAAACCCTGCTGTTCTACTTTGCCAATAAGCTTGCGAATTTCCTCGCGATGCAGCAACAGCCTGCGTGTGCGGCGAGGTTCATGGTTAAAATACTGTCCACTAGCATTGTAAGGCGAGATATGCGCGTTAAGAAGCCATGCTTGACCATCACGGATTAAGGCATAACCATCTTGGAGATTAACCTTGCCCGCACGAATTGACTTCACCTCGGTTCCTGTCAATTCAATTCCAGCTTCGTAGGTTTCGAGAATTTCGTATAAGTAACGGGCTTGACGATTGTCGGTAACAACTTTGTAACCTTGGCTGTTTTCACTCATTTATAATTCTACGTATGTCTAATGTGTTAGAAAAGATAGTGTATGGTCGTTTGTCATAGGTGCGGATACTAAACCGCGATCAATATTCAACTGAATATCAGTGTTATCCTACTAATTTAGCTTTTTTGTACTGTTTTAGGTTGTTTGTATTGTTAATTAACTTTTGCAACTGTTGTAGCTTATTTAAGGTTGTTCATCCCCGTTTGTCTAACTTATTTTTACTAGGTGATAATGAATGAAACATTGTTAACAAATACAAACTTAGTATTTTTGTTGTGTAAAGGTTGAGATAATTTTGTACTTCCTCAGTGTGAGTTTATAACAAACTCATTTTATAGCCGCAGAATGATTTTGTTCATGTCTTGCATGAGTAGATTGGTGAATGAACTCTCAAAGCTTGAGGAAGTTAAATCATGAAACGTCAATTAACTAAAGTCATTGGTACCAGTGTTATCGCTTTAGGTATGGCATTGCCCTTTAGTGTCCCCGCTTCTGCCCAGACTACAACAGATCCTGGAACTACCACCGCCCCAGGCACGACAACCAACACAAGAACCTATAGTGACAATGATTTTGATTGGGGCTGGTTGGGATTATTAGGTTTGGTAGGTTTAGCTGGTTTGGCTGGCAGAGGACGCCGTGAGGAACCAACCCGTTACCGTGATCCT
The DNA here is from genome assembly GCF_963888615.1 of Brasilonema octagenarum UFV-OR1. NCBI lineage: Bacteria > Bacillati > Cyanobacteriota > Cyanophyceae > Nostocales > Scytonemataceae > Brasilonema > Brasilonema octagenarum. The sequence continues at coordinate 76,698 of NZ_CAWPKW010000089.1, forward strand.
AATACGGTTGGCACTACTAATTACAGAGAGTAACTCTATTCTGTGTGCAACGAGTCAATACAAAATGAAACAACAAAAAGACACAAAGCCTTAGACTGGATATCTAAGGCTTCTTTTGAGCTTATTGATCAAGGACAGTCTAGTCTTGCAAAGACTGTCCTTAACTATTGTAAACAAGAGTTAGCCAGCTGTAGGCTCTGGATTCGGGGAATTTAATTCTGTGGCTCGCCCTTGCGGTATAGATTTGTAATAGCAGGCAATTAAGCCAACCATCAGCCACCATACGGTATTGACTTCAGGACGAAACCAAACGGTATCAAATAAGTTGTGGGCAAGTGTACCAGCTAGGGCAGCGATCGCCCCCATTATCCAAAATCCATCCACACTTTTGATTTCTCGTAGCCGTCGTAACTGCACTAAACCCGTATTAAATATTACAATCAGCAGCCAAAGAAAACAAGCGAAACCAACAAAACCAGTTTCTACAATCACCTCCAAGAAAATTGAATAAGCACTCAAAGCGCTATAACGCGGAAGTTGATAAATCGGGTAAATTTTATTAAAGGCACTGTGACCTGGTCCAATACCAGTGATTGGATAATCCTGAATCATCTTGAAGACCGCAGTCCAAACATTTCTGCGAAAGTTATTACTACTATCTTGTCTATCAGCAAAGATACTGAAAACTCGCTCACGTACTGGCTCAACAAACACTACAGCTATCACCAATACACCAGTCAAGCTAGTCAAAAGAATCCACGGCAAACCAGTACGCCAGAAAGGAGGCATTTGCACGCTCCACCAGTAGTACAGCAATCCTATTAAGATCAGAACTGCAACGACTAGCCCAATCCAGCCACCACGACTAAAAGTCAGAATTAGGCATGAACCATTAACAACACACATGGTTAATGCCAATGCTTTTTTGAACCAGCTAGCCCACGCAAAAACTGCGACTATGCTTAAAACCACAGCAGGCAAAAGGTATCCAGCCAGCAAGTTAGGATTGCCCAAATAACTATAAACCCTTGTGGTCTTTGACATAGTTGATGTTGGATCAACCCACGTCGCCAGTGGTGGTGCTCCAAAAAACCATTGTCGTAACCCGTATACACTCACAATCAAAGATATGTGCAAGTACAGCGTAATCAGCCATTGGCGAAAGCGAGGCAATCTCAGAACTCTAGCACACAGGGCAAACAGGAGCAAATAGAGTGTAAAATTCCTCAAATCGGTCAACGCTGCCATCTTCACAGGTGACAATGCTGTAGCTACGACAGCTATTCCCCAATAAAGCAGTACCAGCAAATGAATCGGGGTAACACTTGAGGCATTTGGTGTTGTTTCATCTGATAAAGTTAATAGCAGCCAAAATCCGGCACAACCTACCAATATCAATCCCAATAGGTCATTGGACATAAAAGGTGCAAGAGCATACACCAGGCTGAGTAAAACAGCTGCTATTGTTTCTCCCCACTGCATTAATAGACTGCTTTGTCGCCAAGAACGGAACAGCCCCACCAAAGAGCGGTGCAGGTAACTCGTGCCAAGATATTGTCTTAGAGGCAGATAGGATAAAGTGAATCGTTGCCAAACTAAATTCATAGTATCAAGCTGTGATGAATTAGCACGAACCGTGTAGAACTTCGACAATGATGATAATCTGGGTATTTTAAAAAGTTCATAACACAGATTGCAAGTTATTATTCATTCGTTCCTAACTGCCATCCGCCATTGTTAATCATTTGAACAATTTGCACTTGTTTAGCTAATTGAACACAAGTTATCTATAGGAATCCGGTTTTATTTGGTGAATCACCCGTAGAGACGCTTAACGCTTAACGCTTAAGAAGCAATAAAAGTGTACCTAGCTTCGTCAAAAATCAAATACGAGTCCTATAGTTTGGCATCAACACGATTCTTTGCCTGAGTCAGACATCGCTCTTTGCTTGCGCTGTGTCTAAATTCAGTGGCAAACTCAGTACATAACGATATCCTGATTGTGATGAACCTTGAATAACAATTTGTCCACCATGTAACTCTGCCACATGACAACTCAGTAAAAGTCCTAAGCTTTCACGAGAAAGATAAGCGTGAGACTTGGTTGCACTAGTGCTTGACATATCCACGATTAAGTTTCCTGTTTGCTCTTGATTCTCTAAATGACCACTATGAGTTGAATGATTACGTGTCAGTTCTTGCAATGGTAATGTTCTGCTATGAGAAAACAAAGGATCAACTTCAGTTATCCCCTCACCTAGCCAAGGATGTGACACCCAGACAGTGATGTTTAGTGTGTCATCTTTGGAAGAAACATGAATGCGAACAGTACTACCTGTAGCTGAAACCTGAATCACACTGAAAAGCAGGTGATATAGGATTTGTCGCACCTTGTCTTTATCCAAAGAGCAAATGCGGTTGCGTTCTGGTTCTATAGACAAACGAATATCTTGCTCACGGCGGTTAGCTGCTTCTTCTAAAGTGCTGATCGCCTGTTGACACAGCATTTCAATATCGATTGGAGTTAAATTTAATGCTGTTGGGTTTTCCTCCATAGTCCCCATCTGAGAAATTTCGTTCACCAATGAGAGCAAGTACCGACCACTGTGTTGAATAATATCCACATATTCTCTTTGTTTATTTGTCAAGGGACCATAAATCTCACGTCCCAAGACACTAGCCATGCCTAAGACTGATGTTAAGGGAGTGCGTAACTCCTGAACGAGTTGTCCTAACAGTTCCAATTTCAGTTGGTTGGTAAGAACTAAATCTTTTTGTATAGATGGGCTGATTTTGATTTCAGTAGTATTAACAACATCCTTCTGTGAAAAGTTAGAAGTACTACCAGGAATACTATTACTTGAGGTTGTTTCCAACAGACGGTTACGCTCAAACTCACTCATACTCCAACGGGCAATAATTTGTATACATTCAATCTCTTTATCTGTGAAATCGCGGGGTTTTATATCCATTACTGCTAATGTACCCAGACAATGCCCACAAGCATCAAACAGTGGCGCTCCCAGGTAAGAACGAATACCATAATCCTGGATCAACTTGCTATACGGAGAACTGTCTGCTCTTGTCAAATTTTCCGTATCATTAATGACAAGAGGTTGTCCAGTTTCTACCACCTTAGTACAAAACGATTCCTCACGTAACAGTTCACGGCTTTGTGCGAGATGATTCATAATTCCTCCCCGCAGCTTTGATAAGCCCAGAGATGATTTGAACCAATGGCGTTCTTGATCCACGAATCCCAAAATGCAAATTTGTGCTTCCAACAAGTGGGCTGCAGTTTGAGTAGCCTCTTCAAAAACTGGAATTGTCTCGCTTTGGCGCAAACCTAAATCTAATAAAACTTTAAGGCGTTGTCGTTCTCCCGTTTCCTGGAAAACCCAGTCATCCCCTGAGGTAAACAATTTGTTTTCAGACTCTACCATTGTCATCGCTACCTTAACAGTCTCTTACTAGAGTAATTTATATAACCACTGTTTCTGGGTTATTTACTATGCTTAAGATTCCCTAATTCGCTTCAAAATGAACATATTTAGATGATTTTTTTTTAATATATGTTTGACTTGAAGTACTAAAAAATACGTAGAAATAGCTTGCTTTTCTCACAAGGTAATGGAATATTCTTGAATCAGTATCTATAATGAGCTACTGTTATAATTCAGTTTATTGTATAAAAAAATAAAATATTTCAGTATTAACACTATCGTACGGAGGAAGGACATATCACAATCAACTACAAGGCTTATCATCAATGATCACAAATCAATTTTTATGTTTTTATACTAAACTAGAATTGGATTTGGGCAACATGTTAGATCCCACATTCTGCATCTGGATATGTGACATAGTATAATCACTGTTAAAATTGCTTATTTTTATGTATTAAAGAGAAATTTTTAGTAAGCAAATTCCAGTCAAAAAACAGTAAGTATCTTAGATAGCATTCCTAGTAGTTAAAAACCCGTAAAAACCGATACCGTCAGTTGAGAGTGCGGAATATCGGTTTTATATTAATATGCGATTCCAATATGAATTAAGTTGTCATAATCATTCATTTGATTGAATCTCTAACAAAATACTTTCAATAAGTAGCCCTCATGAACTGCATACACTCTAGTGGGAACGCCCACATCTTACGGTGAGTAAGCGCTGCGATCCTTGTCTCCCTTCGCACCGCTAGTTTTACGAGATACCCTACGGAAGAGCCAGTACTTGATGAGGGTCTCCCGACAGAGGATAAGAGCGTTGGAAATCCTCCTGGGTGTAGTAACTCCCCATGAGGAACTACCATGCATGGTCTCCCAACAACTCAGCATCACGCGCGATGCTTGTACCTTTTTTACCGTTTATCATTCTGACTACTGTTAGCGCAGCGAGGCGCAGCCCGTTCTTTTTTCAGTCAGAAATATAAAGTTAATCAAAACTTTAGGATTTCTTCATAATAAAACTTTGACAAAACTATAGTATTTAGTACAGCAATTGTGACAGAAAATACTAGGGACTTGCCTAAAAATGAATAATAAGACTGTAACGGTTCCTTTTGTAGACCTAACTTTACAGCATCAACCAATTCAAACTCAATTACAACAAGCAATCCAAGGTGTAACGGAACGGGGAGATTTTGTTTTAGGGCAAGCACTCAAAGAGTTTGAAGCAGCTTTTGCGGCTGCGTCTGGCGTAGAGTATGGAGTTGGTGTTGCTTCGGGAACTGATGCGATCGCCCTCGGTTTACAAGCGTGTCATATTGGTCCTGGAGATGAAGTCATTTTACCAGCAAACACCTTTGTTGCGACGTTGATTGGGGTAATACGTGCAGGGGCAAAGCCAATTTTTGTAGATTGCGATCCACAAACAGCTTTAATTGATTTAGAAGCTGCAGCGCGGGCAGTTACACCTCAAACCAAAGCAATTCTTCCAGTACATCTTTACGGTCAGATGGTGTCGCCACGGCAGTTGTTAGATTTTGCCGAGACTTTCAAAGTGCTGATTTTTGAAGATGCAGCACAAGCCCACCTAGCCGAACGAGAAGGATATCGCGCAGGTTCAGTGGGAAGCGCAGCAGCTTTTAGTTTTTATCCCAGCAAGAATTTAGGGGCATTTGGAGATGGCGGGATGTTATTAACGCGAGATCCAGATGTCGCTCAAAAAATGTTACGCTTGCGCAATTATGGCGCGGCTCAAAAATACATTCACGTTGAAGAGGGAACCAATAGCCGTTTAGATACAATTCAAGCAGCAGTGTTGCACGAGAAATTACCATATTTGCCACAATGGAATCGCGATCGCCTCAATGCAGCCCAGCAGTACGACATTGAACTAGCACCTCTAGCATCAAGCGGACTCATTCCCATACAAAACCACAGTAGCGAGGGACACGTTTATCATCTTTATGTCATCAGAGTAGATGATTCTTGTGGTGTACAACGTCAGCAACTTCAAGAACAACTCGCACAAGTGGGGATTCAAACTGGCGTTCACTACCCAATTCCTTGTCATCTCCAACCAGCATTCACCCACCTAGGCTATCAAGTCGGGGACTTTCCCAATGCTGAAATGCTGTCGAAGCAAATACTATCCTTACCCATGTATCCTGGTTTAAGTCATAGCCAAGTTCAGCAAGTAGTATCGGCTATCACATTAATTCTCAGCGGTGAACATCAAAAAATTCTGTGTCTTTAAGAAAATCTCATTATTGATTCTTTATCATAAAAGCTATGCAAATTCGGCACCAGCTGAAAAATGCAAATACCACACGCCTGATTACTCCAGCTATATTAGGCATTTTGCTACTGCTTTATGCTCCTGTGTTATTTTACTGGGTGCAAGGTTGGCTCAACAAAAGTATCAGTATCGAACACGAATATTTTAGCCACGGTATCATTGGTTTACCCTTTGCTGCATACCTTTGCTGGTTGAACAGAAAAAAATGGCAAAGACTACCAGATTTTTCCCATCCTTTGGGCGTGGCGTTGTTAGTACTGGGAGGAGTTTTTTACCTGAGTGGTGTCAGCGAGTGGGTTAATCTTTCCTTTCCAACTATACTGACAGGGTTGTGTTTGTGGCTTAAGGGAATTCCTGGCTTAAAATTGCAAGGATTTGCTTTAATACTAGTACTTCTTGCAACACCAACATCAGTTCCCTACCTCATCACTCCCTACACATTGCCTTTGCAAAGTTTGATCGCGGGTACTGCTGGCTTCATACTCAGTCAGATTGGTATGCAAGTCACTGTCGAAGGAGTAAATATATATGTCGGGGGAAGAATTGTAGAAGTTGCACCCTACTGTGCAGGGCTGAAAATGCTATTTACGACTTTTTATGTTGGCTTGATGCTGCTTTATTGGACAGGTGCTTTATCCTCCCGCCGCAAAAGTATTTGGTTTTTATCTATTGCAGTCTTAATTAGTATTTGCGCCAATATCGTTCGTAACACATTACTGTCCTTCTTTCATGGCACAGGACAAGACGGAGCTTTTCATTGGCTGCATAATGGTTGGGGTGGTGATTTGTATTCTGCTGTTATGCTGCTTTCATTGGTGCCAACTCTAAATTGGATTGAGAAATATTTTGCCGAAGTTTCGGAGTAAAATTTTGTCTAAGTACTGTAAAGTTCACTGATGATTTCTTTTTCCAAGTTTCTCAAGGAGCAGCGGTTTTCTCAGATAGTAGCCCTTTTGTTGCTATTAGTACTGTTGCTTATAGGAGCAATTCCTGGTTACCTGACAGGACACTGGCAATGGCAGGAATTACCACGAATAACTCGTCTGCAGGAGTTGAAAGATTTACGTCAAAAGGGGTTGATCCTTCCTGGTTGGCAGACTATAGAACAGCGAGAACAAGAGATAGGGGAAGGCACATGGTCTTATCAGTTTATTCAGAAAAAAAGCGACAAAACAAAAGCAGTTCTGCTTTTGCGACCACAAACAGGATCTAAAGATCAGCCTGTGGTGGAGTGGACGGAAATAAACAGCCTTTGGCAGTGGAAGATAGCTCAGTATCGCTCTGCTGATTTTACTGTTAAACCGCAAGGGACAGGGTCAAATCCTGCTGAAACAAAAGTACAAGCTAGGTTCTTTCGTGCCTCAACAAATCAGCAGACTTTTGCGGTTTTGCAATGGTATGCCTGGTTCAATGGTGGTAGTTCATCACTTTTCCCCTGGTTTATCGTCGATCAGCTAGCACAGTTGCAAAAAAAACGCGCTCCTTGGGTTGCTGTGAGTATTCTCATTCCTATGGAGCCATTAGGGCAGGTGGAAACAATTTGGAATGAAGCTAAATCTCTCGGTCAAACAGTGCAAGCTGTTTTGATGGCAGGTCCAGTGTCAAGTCATTCGCCAATACAGTTGTATAAAAATAACAAAAAGTAAAGTTTTGCCATAAAAAAGGTACTTTTCACTCTCTTAATTAAAGTAAAGTTATAACTCTGTTATATACATTGGCACTTCATACTATAAGTAAGTTATAGTGCCAATGTCTATTGTTTCTGGTTGTCGTATGCGCTTGTTTAACGCCCTGTCTTTTGCTGGTCTGTACGTAGGCGTTTCTTTGGTAACAATTGTCCAACCGGTTGTTGCTCAAACATCAACGCAGAAACGAACGCCAGGACAAACTCCCGCACCTGTACTTAATACTCCAGTAAAACAGGCTCCCGTACCTGTACTTAATACTCCAGCAAGACAGGCTCCCGTACCTGTACCTAATACTCCAACAGGACCATTACTACGACAACCTCCCCCAGCTCCGCCCAGTAGTACTGACTTTGTCGCTCCTGGTCTTCGAGAAGGGATGTCGCCGCAATTGAACCGCTACCTCTTGGGACCAGGAGATAGCATTAACATTTTGGTTCAGCGTCCTCCTGGCCCCTATCGTCTAGGACCCGGAGATAGCATTGGAGTTTCAGTTGTACGTTTCCCAGATTTAAGCTTTCAAGCTCTGATTAACCCCGAAGGAAACATCGTCGTACCATTACTGGGAACAGTGTCACTTAAGGGATTGACTCTACAACAAGCACAACAAAAAATTCGCTCAGGCTATAATCGTTTCGTCGTCAATCCAAATGTGACATTCTCATTGCTGGCGCAGCGCCCAGAGTTCAATTTTTCGGCTCAAATTAATCCTGAGGGCAATATCATTGTGCCACAAGTAGGCACAGTATCGCTACAAGGCTTGACTTTGGAAGAAGCGCAAGAGAAAATTCGCTTAGCTTTGAGTCGCCAATTAGTTAACCCATTAGTGTCACTATCACTAATAGGACAGCGACCAGTTCAAATCACTATTAATGGGGAAGTCAATCGACCAGGAGTTTATCCTGTTAACTCAATAACGCCTCGCGTTAGCGATGCATTGCTCTTAGCTGGTGGTTCTGCGATGATGGCAGATTTGCGTCAAGTCCAAGTACGCCGGAAGCTAGTAGATGGCTCTGTGGTTTCACAAACTCTCGACCTGTATACTCCATTACAAAATGGTGGTGAAATACCTAACCTCCGCTTGCAGGACGGCGATGCGATCATTGTGCCACGTCGGGAAATTGCAAACGATAAGAGTTATGACCGCGCATTGGTATCTCGCTCAACTTTAGCAACACCACAGATTAGAGTTCGTGTTTTAAATTATGCTGGTGGGGGAATAGTCACTGTTCCTTTGCCTAATGGTAGTACTTTTATTGACGTATTGGCAGGAATTAATACTGACAGTGCCAACCTCAGTGACATAGCTCTGGTTCGCTTTGACCCAGAAAAAGGTCGAGCGGTTAAGCAATCGATTAATGCTAAAAAAGCTTTGTCAGGGGATGGATCTCAAAATGTCGCACTTCAAGATAACGATGTTATCGTAGTAGGACGAACCCTAATTGCTAAAATTACTAATATCATCGGTACAATTGCCCGTCCCTTCTACGATATTCGTACCTTTCTCGGCTTCTTCGGTGTCAATGACAACAGATACTAGATTAGTAGTCCTTGCCAGCCGTGTGTAAGAGAAGGAAGAGGAATGAACTTATGAAATAATTTCTAATTTCAGACTCCTCAAAACCGAAATTATATAAAAATTGTAGTCTAATTTATACTTAGTTTTGATTTGCTGCTGCCATGACTCCACCAATTGTAAAACGCTACCTCATTGCTTTCGATAAGTACAAGTGGATTGGACTAGCTAGTTTTGGTCTAGTTGTAGCGGGATCAATGGTGGTGGCATTGCAACCACGACAATCTAGATATGTAGCGAACGGCGCACTGACCTATAATCGCCCAACAGTTTCTTTTTCCGCAACAGGTAATGAAATTAATCTGCAAGGGCAGGAACTGAGCCAAGATATTTTGTTATCAGAGCCAGTCATTGATGCAGCCGCAGCTAAAGTTAATGTCAAGCCAGCAAAAATACGTCAAAATGTCGTGCTTACGATGCCTGACAAAGACGCAAAAACTACAGGAGACAAACAACCCACACCCACACTCATCGATCTGAAATATAACGATACTAAGATCCAGTCAGCACAAGAAACATTGCAGGCATTGATGGAGGCAATGATCGCCCTGAGTGCCGAAATTAATACACGGAGATTAAAAGCAGTTATTGGTAAAGTTAATGAACGCTTGCCACAAGCGAAAAAAGAACTACAAGTGGCTGAGCAGAAGTTAGAAGTGTATGATCGCAAAGAGCGACCAGCAATATTGGCAGCAGAAAATGGAAGTTTGCTCAACGCAGTGACTAGTAGCCAAGTACAGCAACGACAAACTCAATTAGTTCTTGCTGGAATTGATACTCAAATTCGCAGCATACAAGATAAGTTGGGTTTAAACGTCAACCAAGCTTATGTCTCTTCTGCTTTAAGTGCTGATCCAATTATTGCTAACGTGCGAGCACAACTTTACCAAATTGAATCCCAAATTGAAATTCTAAAGAAAGAAGGTTTGCGCCCCGAACACCCGACAATGATTCAGTTGCGCAATCAGAAAGAAGGTTATGAGAACTTACTTCGGCAACGTGGTGCTGAAGTTGTAGGCGGGAAAGACGGAACAGCGCCGCTTCCAGCTACTACGGCCATTCGCTCCCGAAGCAACCTAGATCCAGCCCGACAGCAGCTGGCAAATCAGATGGTTGCTTTGCAAACCCAGCGCGAAACACTGCAAGAGCAACTTGTTGACCTCACAAAAGATGAAGCACGATTGCGGAATGAGTATTCGCTGATACCCAACAAGCAATTGGAGCGATCGCGCTTAGAACAGGAGGTTGCACTCAAAAAAGCCGTCTATGACCAAATGCAGGTAAAGCTAACAGACGCAAAAACAGCAGAAGCTGAGACAGTCAGCAGTCTTGGAATTGCTAGACCACCAGTTGTGCTTGATGCTAATAAGGATCGTCTGAGTCCGCCAATTACCCTAGGTATAGGCAGTTTACTAGGATTGTTGGTAGGTGCCGGAGTTATATTTTTACTGGGATCATTGGAAGCAACCTTCAAGACCAAGGAAGATATCCGCGACAGCCTCAAACAACGAGAAGTTCCTTTGTTGGGCGAATTGCCTTTGATGCCAATTGATGGGTTAAATCTAGGTGAAGTGCCAGTGGTTCTTTCTCTAGATTCTTTGTATCTAGAGTTTTATGAAAAGTTCCGCAGTAATCTGCGCCGCGTTGGCGGGAGAAAATTGAAGGTGGTATTGATTACCAGCACCAGCAGTGGAGAAGGTAAGACAGTTAGCGCTTATAACTTAGGAATAGCATCCGCTCGTGCAGGGAAACGAACTTTGATTATTGAAGCAGATTTGCGATCGCCAACTCACTCTTCATCCCTAGGAGTGACTTCCGACCCCGATGCTACGATTGAACCTTTGCGTTATTACGGCAACTTGGGCGAATATATTCGCTTAGTGCCAGATATAGAAAATTTATACATTCTTCCTAGCCCAGGTCCTGTGCGTCAATCAGCGGCAATCCTAGAATCTAGTGAAATACGACGCCTGATGGAGGATGCACGCGAGCGTTTTGATTTGGTGATTTTAGACACTCCTGCTCTGAGTTTATCAAATGACGCTTTGTTAATACAGCCTTACACCGATGGCATTGTGCTAGTGACAAGACCAAACAATACACAAGAAAATATACTCACTGAAGCGATCGACCAATTGGTGGAATCTGACCTTGAGTTATTGGGAGTCGTGATCAACGGTACTGATATCACCATGCCTGTGCCTTACTCATATATGGGTTCAAACTATCCACCTGAAGAACCACAAGCACGAGTGATCAATGGAGCTAGGAGATAAGTCGTGCTGATGAAAAAGTAGCAGCTTGACCATAATATTGCTGCTGTTTATCTAAAACATTCCAAACGATACCATTTTCTAGGAAGAAGCGTTTACCAGTACTGGAGATGCGGACGCCAGAATAACTACTAAAACCTTTGCTTGCTGTCTCGGCTAGTAGTCTAACACGTTCTTCCTGAACCACCTCTTGAGCCGTCTTACGGGAAGGCATTTGGGTAAACTCTTCCCAAGAAAGTTCCCATAATTGTAATGCCTTACGATTACCATAGTTCAAGATTGGATCTGATTGGACACCGTGAGAGACTAAAACAAACGGTGCTTCAAACAGTCCCTTGGCTATTTCCTCTGGTGAGCCGCTAGCATCTAACAAACAACGTCCTGTCCAATTGTGAAAACTTTGGATCAGGCGTTGACTGTGACGAATGACCGTCTCTTGCTGCCAAGGAAGTTGTTTATCACGGTTCATAAATGTAGCGCGTTTATATAAGCATCAAAACCTGCGCCATTTTAACGTTTTTTCATACAAGATTATTAATTTAGCTAATATTTTTAGAAAAACGTGAATTCCAATGTCATATGATATAAAATATCATCTATCTAGAGGAGTAATAATGAGTACAAAATTATTTTTTGAAACTTTGTGCATCTTACGGCGGATTTTTACACGCTCATAATCGCAGAACTTATACCCTGCCGTTAACATCATAATACATTTCACTCCCCAAATTCAAATAACTGGTTGCCCTAATGCAACCTTAAAGTTAAATAATATTATCCCTAGGACATATATTTGAGCAGTGAGAGTGAATATTTAATTAACATAGGTACGAATAGATTTCTCTATCTACTGTATGTATCGTTTCGTAAAACTCCACACATATAATCAATAACAGTCAAACACCCGCGTCAATGGATACTAACGAGACTGGAAGCATTGCCAGCATTATTGAAAAGCGTCTTCCCTTAGCTAAAAAAATAGTTGATGTAGAGGCGGAACTTAAATCCCTAGACTCAGCAGTCCGACATCTTCAAAAGCATCACAATCAGTTGTTGAAACGATTTGATGATTCAACTGTGCCTAGCCTTTTGGGGGACATCCGTTTAACAACACTACAATCAAGCATTAATACTGAACTAGAATCGCTGACAAAACTCAAAGAGCGCTTTTGCCGTAAGACACTTAATATTGGCGTTGTTGGACGAGCAAAGCAAGGAAAGAGTCAATTGCTACAAAGTCTAACAGGACTGACGAGTGGTGAGATTCCAGATAGAAATACACATCATTGCACAGGTATTTGTAGTTTTATTTACAATAATAACAATGGGGAAACTTATGCTGAAGTTTGGTTTCACTCAGAGCAGTCATTTCTAGATGAGGTGATCAGTCCCTACTATGAAAAACTTGGCTTGGGTGAAAAACCAAAGACGGTAGATGAGTTTGCCACTAAACCCCTGCCTCTGTTAGTCAGTAATCATCCTGAATACCCTGCACAGGTAGTAGCGTATGAACAACTACTACAGTATCACATACATTTAGACAAATATCGCTCCCTTTTGCAGCAATCTTCACCCCGCCGCATTTCTCGGAACCAAATTCGGGAGTACGTTGCTCAAGAAACTGCTTCCAGTCAGAGCATCTTTTTTAACCCTTCGGGTATCTCCTCCCTTGGCACTACGCCAACGCTCAGCTTGTATGAAACAGATACGCACAGCCAGCACGTAAGTGCTTCGCGCACACTTGGTGAACGCGCAGCATCTGGTACAGGAGAGGGAAAACGCCAGTCGCACGCCACTGACTACAAGGGCGAAGAATCTCCGCAGTCGCCACAACACTTTGTAGCCGCGCACAGCGCTGGCTCCCCTCCAATTCCACCGCAGATTCTTTCGGAGGGAGATCCTCGTGGGAACTGCTCGCTGTCTTATTATCTGGCAGTTAGGGAAATTAAGATTGCTTGTCAATTCAATCACGCTGATGTCGGACAAATCGCCTTTGTAGATATACCTGATTTGGGTGATACGGGTATTTGGGATCAACAGGTAGGGATGAAAATTTTAGGGCAACAGGTTGATGCAATCCTGTTTGTGCGCATGCCAAAGTCCACTGACGACGACTGGAGGGATGTAGATGTGCGTGTGTATGACATGGTACGTGCAGCACAAGTTGATGTTGTGCCAACTCAGTTGTGCTCCTTCATGATACTTAACCGCACAGAAGCTGATTCACGCTTTGGTGACAACTCCAAAAGCTGCCAAGATTTAGCACAGGATATTGCCAAGACAGATATCAGTGTTGTCAAGTGTGTAACGGCTAACTGCGCCAATACTCAACAAGCGCACAAAGTTCTTGAACAAGTTCTTGATTATTTGAAGGCAAAAATGACTGATTTAGATGAGAAATACGCCTTCTTCCACCAACAACAATTAAATGTACTCCAAAACCAAGTGAAAGCTGAGTTAGAGAAAATTAGCAAGGTTTTAGATTTAGCAACCCATGATGATATTCATGGGCTTGGGCTGTTTGAGGAAAAATTCAAAGAACTTTGGTTAGGTGTAACAAACAGTCTAGAGGAACTCCTGACAGGGCTTAGGCGAAAGCGAGAAGCAGTTGATATCGACTTTAAAAAGCAAGTAGAAACTGTTTTGCAAACTTGTCGAAGTGATACAGGAATTCCGTCAATTCAAGAAATAGAACAGCGCTTTTGCCTAGAAAAGAGCTACGCAATTATATACGAAAAGTACCTGAATGAAATCCGTGCTCATTTGTCGAAACATCTGTCGTTATTGGATATCGGTTTAGAGCGATCCCTTGACAAAGTTAAATCGCAACTGACTCAGATACTAATGGACAAGGGACAGTTGGAAAAACTGACACAAGCCAAAGGAGGTGAATTTATCGAAGCGATCGCCAAGCAAATACCTGACGAACTGATACCAGGAATACCGAGTAAACTTAAGTATGGGTTCCAAACCCTAGCTAGGTTTAAGCTTTCTTACCGAGGATTTCTACAGTATCGCATTCGCAAATGTTTAGATGGATTGACTCCCAATCAGCCTGCAACCCTGAAGCTTTCCGCATCGTCCTCTGCTGAACAAGTGCTGCTTAATCTCAAAATAGCTTACGCAGAAGCTGTGAGTAAGTCTGAAAAAGCTTTAAAAGAACTGCTGTGTGAGCCAAGTCAAGTAATTTATGCGATTGTAGAAGAATTTGTAGATTGCATACTTCGCGCAACAGATGTAGAAAGTGAATGGCGAATCTTTCTACAAGATGCGCGACGGCAAATTTGGCATGAATTTCAATACCTAGGGGATACTCCCAAGGGAGTCACTCAGGTGCAACGTCATGTGTCTGGGACTCAATGACTGTTGAGTCCCACTGGCACGCTATTTGCACTTAATGAGAAAACCAACAGTTGTTCTTAGCCTCGCTGTTTGAAGAACAGGCTAACTTCAGAGGAAGCCGAACCACAGACAGCATGTACCTACTACCTCCGTGTTAGCTTCGGTGCTGGCTGTTTTTGATAAACGCGCTCAGGCTCTTAGTGTATTCAAATGTGAGATCTTGACAGTTTAGGAATGAAATAATACCAGGATTTTGGCATCTGTCATATTGTTTGGGAGACACTGCTACAGGCTATATATTATTGAAGTATTTCTTGTGTTTAAAAAGAGTCATTATTTTTGATTATTTACACTTTTTTATAAATGAAACAGAGACAATTTTCTGTGATTGAAGAGGGTCATTTAGCTCATTACAACAAAATATGAGATATTCTATTTTGTTGTAAAAGCTTACCGATTTTAGTAGTACACGTATCCGAAAACTCAACAAAGAAGATAAGTAACTGATTTTTGAAAGTGTATTCTTTCTTATGTCTAGAGGAGACTAATATTTTTGTTATCATTTTTTTAAAGATTTTCTGAGTGTTCTCTTATCAACTATCCACTAAGAATTTGAACTTAGTAAAAAAAATGATTTGTATACATATTCTTACTGTTTGGATTGACAAATTACTCTCATAATGTAATTTTGTTAGAACTATTTAGTAAAAGTCTCATTTTTTACTTATGTAGATGACTGTAAGTACGATAGTACTTGTTGAGGAGAGTGTAAATTTAAGATAAAGTGATTTGATTTTTTTAATGAATTTTTTATAAATCTATTTTAGAGAAGCAGTTAAAGACAAAATTCAAACTTTTAAAATAGCTTTAGGATTGTTTCATCTCAATATCTATAAAATCAATTAGTATAAAAACATTGAAAAATATTTTTTTGATACATTAAATGTAAAAAAAAATAACGGTCATAATTTGATATTTGTAAAAACCCATTGGAAAATTAATGACTTGATGAGGATTTCTTAAATGATAAATACTAAAACTAAGTAGAAACTGACTAATTGATTCAAGACAAATTATTTTTTGTCTCACAATCTTGAATAAAGCTTGTAAAAAACGAACAGAGCTTAGTTGTGAATGATAAATTTTCTAAAAAGAATGCTTTAATACGAGTAAAATATAACTCTTAAATATGAACATAATCCATTGCTGGTAATAGTTTTAGACTATTGCAAATTAAAAAACATAATAAAAAATCAGATAACTCCTAATACATAAAAAAGAACAAAATTAGTATTTATGCTCAAACAAAATTAAAACTATGAAACGATTACGGAATGTAAATGCCAGAGTTTGGAACAAAATTATAATTTATATTTTCAGTAAAGTGTATCGCTTCCTCAAGAAAAACATGTGTATAAATAAGTGTTTTCTTTGCTTATATATACTCTAAAAATGTCTCAAAAAATTGAATGACTTATAAAAAGATTTAGGTAAAGAGTAAAAATAGGTTTTTAAGGTTATTTCTTATGACGAGGCGTGGTTAATCGACCACATACAGATAACTATTCATTTATTTTCAAATATGAGATACTGTAAAAAGAGAGGTGATTAAAATAAAAATGCACAAGTCTTTGACGCCAAAATATCAACTTTGTAAGTCTCGCTTAGTTCATAATAAGGCTAATATTTGCACGATACCGTTTACTTTTGTAAACAGTGACTTGTTAATCCAAACTTTCAAGTCGTTGGTCTTAACCAATAAATCTTACCCAAACATACAGCAAAGCTAGTCATGAAGGATGATAACTTAAAATATACGAATCTTTTCTTTTTCTGTGTTCTGGACAAAATAAAAGGCTTTTCTAACCACAATCTTCTCAAAAACATATTTTATTTACAGGAGAGTTTTGTATCATCAATATAAACAAAGTCAATTTTTTTTCATATTATTACTCAGTTTAGTCTAATAGTAACGATGGAAAAATAATTTTCTTTTTACAAGAAAAATCTAATGATTTTTGTTTTTAGATTGATCCAAAAAATGAAGCATACTTTTACAAAACAAAAAAAAAGTTTAGTATCAATGAAATGACTTGTTTCATGACAAAAACTCTGATAATCTTATCGTTTCCATACTCTAATTAGTTTTGTTTGATGATGTTAACGACCAGCAGATAGTAGAACAAAATGACAAATAAGAAATGGGCTGTAAAACGTATCACTGTGAATCTAGCCGCACAGGAAGCTGAAAAACTTGACAAGTATTGTCGGCAGACGGGTAGACCTGCAACGGATGTTATCCGAGAGCTGATCCGTAGACTGCCACTCTCCTCGGAGGAGGCTACAGAAGCAAGTACATAAATGGGAATAGTTGTAAAAGAAATCACCTCATAAAAATACAGATATCAGTCGCCAAAATTAAGCTTGGAGATTGTATGCCACTGGTTGATCAATATTGGTCTAAACCCCAAAGCGCCACTGAGAAGTCGCGGCGCTAGCGGTTCAAACGCGCTTGAAGAAAGAACATTTCACGTGCTTGAAAACCTTTACGCATTGAGTATTTTGACTCAAGCAATTCTGATTTCTGAGTTTTTCTGACAACTGACAACCCAGCACTTGAGGTGAGTCGCAAATTCCGACACCAACACAGTTACAATTTGTAATGAAACTGAAAAGGTAAAGACGGAATGCGCGTTGCGATCATAGGAGCGGGACTAGCTGGACTAGCAACTGCTATCGATTTGTCTGATGCTGGCTGTGAAGTCCACATTTTTGAGTCTCGTCCGTTTGTTGGAGGGAAAGTAAGTAGTTGGCTTGATGGTGATGGCAACCATATTGAAATGGGGTTGCATGTCTTTTTTGGCAACTACTACCAGCTTTTGGAATTGATCAAGAAAGTGGGGGCGTTGGAAAACCTGCGCCCAAAAGAGCATAGCCACACCTTCATCAATCAAGGGGGAAAAGTTGGTGCTTTAGATTTTCGCTTTGTCATGGGTGCACCTTTTAATGGATTAAAAGCGTTTTTCACCAGTTCCCAACTTTCGTTACTGGATAAATTCCAAAATGCGATCGCATTAGGAACCAGTCCGATAGTACGCGGTTTGGTGGACTTTAACGGCGCGATGAAAAACATCCGCGACTTGGATAAAGTTAGCTTTGCTGACTGGTTTCGTAGTCACGGCGGTAATGAGGGTAGTATTAAGCGAATGTGGAACCCCATCGCCTACGCCCTCGGCTTTCTCGATTGCGAACATATTTCTGCCCGTTGTATGTTGACAGTTTTTCAGCTATTTGCAGTGAAAACCGAGGCGTCGAAACTGCGAATGCTGGAAGGTTCCCCCTATGAGTACTTGCACAAGCCGATCTTGGAATATCTAGAAACTAGGGGGACAAAGATTTACACTCGTAGGAGAGTACGAGAAATACAGTTTATTGAGGAGGAACACCAAACCCGTGTAAGTGGTATTGTCATAGCTGATGGTGATAGAGAAGATATCATTACTGCTGATGCTTATGTCGCTGCCTGTGATGTTCCAGGAATTCAGCGTTTGTTACCTCAACAGTGGCGCAAGTGGCCGGAATTCGAGAATATATACAAGTTAGAATGTGTGCCAGTGGCAACAGTTCAATTGCGGTTTGATGGCTGGGTGACGGAACTGCATGATACTCAAGAGCGCAAACAGCTTAATCGTGCAGCGGGAATTGATAATTTGCTTTATACTGCCGATGCTGACTTTTCTTGTTTTGCTGATTTAGCATTGACTAGCCCTGGTGATTATTACAAGGAAGGGCAAGGTTCACTATTGCAGCTCGTGCTGACACCTGGTGATCCGTTTATTAAGCAAAGTAATGAGGCGATCGCCCAGCATGTCCTCAACCAAGTGCATGAGTTATTCCCCTCCTCGCGAGAGCTAAATATGACTTGGTACAGTGTAGTGAAACTTGCTCAGTCTTTGTACAGAGAAGCACCAGGAGTAGATGTTTATCGTCCTCAGCAAAAAACGCCTATTTCTAATTTCTTCCTAGCAGGTAGTTATACGCAGCAGGACTATATTGATAGTATGGAAGGTGCAACAATTTCGGGAAGGCGTGCAGCAAAAGCAATTTTGGACAATGTCAAGAAATGAACCGCCTTCCCAAAGTGTGTCCGCAGGACATACGCGCTTTAGACGCGTTAACTCCGGCCCCTCTTAGGGGCTAGCGGTGTACCGTTGGGCGAAGCCCTTCTTGAAGGGTAGGCTAGAACGCTAAGGAATAACACATATGGCAGATTGGTTGGAGCATAGTGTGCAGGTTGAGGTAGACGCTCCCATAGAGTTAGTCTGGAGCTTATGGTCTGATTTGGAACAGATGCCCCGTTGGATGAAATGGATTGATTCGGTGAAGGTTCCAGAAGATAATCCAGAAATATCGATATGGAAGCTTAATACTGGGGGTTTGGAGTTTACTTGGAAATCCCGCATTCTTAAAGTTGTCCCCAAGCAAATTATCCAGTGGGAATCGGTGGATGGTTTGCCAAATCGGGGGGCAGTGCGTTTTTATGACCGCCACAGCAGTAGTATTGTTAAACTGACTATTGCCTATGCTATCCCTGGTATTATAGGGAAGATTATGGATAATTTGTTTTTGGGACGGGCGGTTGAATCAACTCTCAAGAATGATATGGAAAAGTTTCGAGAATACGCTCTTCAAGCAAAATCGAATGTATCTCAGTAGGGCGGGTAGTGCCTACCACTCTAGCTTCTAAAAAATTTCACAAACATCTGACACCCGCCCGCAACCAGAGCGGGTTTCGGCGTATAAGCCCAACCCAAGGTTCTGCCGGTTGACAGAAGTGGCGTTTGCCTAAACATTCATCACTAAGGGCGCGAATCACCGCTTTCCACTACACAGATGACTTTGGGCCCATAGCTATAAGCTGCGGGCCTTTCTGCTTGAAATTTTGTCAAATAACATAACGCGAAGTGTGGCAAGTTCTCATCTCCAACAACATACTTTGCAAAACTTCATACAAGTATGTCACAGGTAGACCTTGAATATTTGCCACAATAGTATAAGTCATTTGCACAGAGTGGGATCATTCACAAACTACGTGATACGTAGTGAATGTGAACCAAACCACCTTGGA
>NZ_CAWPKW010000090.1:0-687 GCF_963888615.1 Brasilonema octagenarum UFV-OR1
TCTGACTGTTCAAGAATTTTTGGCGAGGAACTAGTACCGCTATTAGTTATCAGTTCACTGTTCACTGTTCACTGCTCACTGTTCACTGTTATTAGACTGGCGATGATCGCGTAAGAATTGCAAATTTTTACGGAAAGTGATTGTGTTGGGATGATTGACTCCTAAGCTGCGTTCAGCAATTTTCAAAGCTTTGATGTAGAGTGGTTCAGCTTCAGTGTAGCGTCCTTGGGAATTGTAGAGTGCTGCCAAGTTGTTGTAACTGGTGGCGACAGAGGGGTGCTCATCTCCCAGCAGGCGTTGCAACAGTTCCAATGCTTTGATGTAGAGAGGTTCTGCTTCAGTGTACCGTCCTTGGGAGCGGTAGAGTTCTGCCAAGTTGTTGTAACTGGTGGCGACAGAGGGGTGCTCATCTCCCAGCAGGCGTTAGCTTAGTTGCAATGCTTTCTTGTAGAGTGGTTCAGCTTCAGTGTACCGTCCTTGGGATTTGTAGAGTGCTGCCAAGTTGTTGTAACTGGTGGCGACAGAGGGATGCTCTTCTCCTAGCAGGCGTTGCCTTAGTTCCAATGCTTTGATGAAAAGTGGTTCAGCTTCAGTGTACCGTCCTAGGGAATCGTAGAGTCCTGCCAAGTCGCTGTAACTGGCGGCGACATCGGGATGCTCTTCTCCCAAACGGGATTGTACGACTGA
>NZ_CAWPKW010000091.1:0-683 GCF_963888615.1 Brasilonema octagenarum UFV-OR1
GAAACCAAAGCGCCCATTGCTGTATTTTACCCAAAGTTGGTCAATCGTGCGGAGATCAAGACAGGGAAAATTGTCAATATGTTTAACATCAAGCCAACCTTGCTTTTCTCTCCCAGCTACCGCCAGCATGACTCGCGCTGTTTCTTCATCTGCTTGTTTCCAATTTCCTGCTGCGAGTAAGTCGCGCAGTTGGGTGTAGTTCATCTTCGCTGTGATTAACTTAATCTCATCATCTGATTTTGGTGGAGTTGCAATATTTTGTGATGGTTGATTTTGGATTTTCGGTTGTGGATAGGGGATTGATGGTTGAGGGATTGGAGGATTGATCTTTTTAGGTAACACTAATTCTAACCACTCCCGCACTGTCTGCACTCTATCTTGTGGTTCCAACGCCATCCCGAGGAGAATCGCCTCATTGACTCTGTCACTAATCTGGGAATTAAATTGCTTTGGCGGTGGTAATTGTTCATCATCATACTTGCGACGAACAGCTGAAACAATTTCTTCGTCAGCAGCTTTGAGCGCA
Source organism: Brasilonema octagenarum UFV-OR1 (assembly GCF_963888615.1). Taxonomy (NCBI): domain Bacteria; kingdom Bacillati; phylum Cyanobacteriota; class Cyanophyceae; order Nostocales; family Scytonemataceae; genus Brasilonema; species Brasilonema octagenarum. The sequence continues at coordinate 527 of NZ_CAWPKW010000091.1, forward strand.
TCAGCACTCAGCAAAAAATACAACGTTGCGGCTAAACCATAAACATCAGTATAAGCACCACTCCCCTTTCTTCTGTACTGTTCAATGGGTGCATAACCCTCTGTTCCATCACTCGTCATGCTGATGGATTTTTCACCAGTGCTAAACTGACGAGCAA
>NZ_CAWPKW010000092.1:0-682 GCF_963888615.1 Brasilonema octagenarum UFV-OR1
GCTGAAGTTGCCGATAATATGACAGAAGGACTTTTTGGCTATGAGTAATCTTCGCACCTGGTTAACAGAAAAGTCACCGGAAGAAAGAGAACATTTCTTGGGTGAAGTTCCACGTTTGTGGTTAGAAGGTGGTCAAGTTAAGAAATTCTGCCGTCTGTTGAGCGATCTTGACTTTATAGAAGCAAAAATTAATCATCCTGAATTTGGAGTCCAGGCGCTGATTGAAGATTATGATTTGGTTGATGATACAGAATTATTAACTCATCCAGAATACAATGCCCAAACTGTTAAAGCGCTGAAATTAATTCAAGGAGCGTTGCAATTGTCTGCACATATTTTAATTCAAGATACAAAGCAATTAGCATGGCAATTGTCAGGGCGTTTGCTACACTTTGATGCACCGGAAATTCAAGAATTGCTGCAACAAATATCGCAAATAAAAAAACCTTGGTTGCGTACTTTGACAGCTAGCTTAACTCCCCCTGGTGGCGCGTTAGTTCGTACCCTGCGCGGTCATAGTTCTGTGGTTAATGCAGTCGCTGTCACCCCGGATGGTAAGTACGTGATTTCTGGTTCCGGTGACTATACACTCAAAGTCTGGGATTTGCACTCTGGTAAAGAAAAGTTTACTCTGGGCGGTCATAGTGACTCGGTGAATGCAGTCGCCGTCACCCCGGATGGC
>NZ_CAWPKW010000093.1:0-96270 GCF_963888615.1 Brasilonema octagenarum UFV-OR1
GAGGGTTTCCCTCCGTAGGCGACTGGCGAACCCGAAGGGCGTGAAAAAGGTGTTTCTTTCATATTTTGCTGGCATCGTTGCCGCTAGTCAGAGGCTCAGATCTTGCACCTTTCCGTATAACCCTGGGTTTAGTCAAAAACAGTGCAATAAAGCTTTTTCCGTATAACCCTGGGTTTAGTCAAAAACAGTGCAATAAAGCTACAGTCTTTTTCTTGACTTTTATAGGTAAAATAAGGATTTTAGGGTTTTTACTGTGTGTCAAAACAACATCAATATTTATTGGTGCAAGATGTGAGATTAAACAACATTTGAAGAGTCTGGACAACAAGACGTTGGGCTTCTATATCTTGCTGCGTTCGCAGTTGCACCATTGGTTCGTGGAGAATTTTGTTGACAATCCCTCGAGTTAGGGCTTCGATAGCTTCTTGATGTTTTTTGCCAAAGTCAGACCCTAGACGAGACAGAGTTTTTTCTAACTCTTGCTCGCGAATTTTTTCCACTTTTTCCCGTAAACAGCTAATAGTGGAAACGGCTTCTTGTGAGCGGTGCCAGACACAAAATGTTTTTAACTCTTCTTCTATAAGTGCTTGCGCCTCTATTGCTATTTGCCGACGACTTTCTTGATTTTGAGCAACGACTGTCTTTAAATCATCCACATTGAATACTTGAACGTGAGCTAGCTCATTGACATCTGCATCAACGTTACGAGGAACTGATATATCAAACAGAATCAGTCGTTGATGCTGTTCTAAAACAGCTTCCAAATTGCTTCGATCCAGCAGGGGAACTGTAGAGGCAGTACTAGTAAAGATTAAGTCCGAAGCTGCAACTATTGGCATCATTTCAGCAAGTGGATAACATTCTATTTGAGTATTACTGAACTCACTTGCCAATTCCTTAGCTCGCTCAACAGAACGATTTACAATTGAAATCCGGGTTACTCTTTTCGCCAATAGATGTTGCACCAACCGTCGGGCCATGTTGCCAGCGCCCACGATTGTGACTCGGCAGTTCGATAAATTCTGTACCTTGACTTGGGCTAGCTCTACAGCTGCAGAGCTAATCGAGACAGCACCTGTACCAATTGCAGTCTGGGTTCTCACCCGCTTTGCAGCCGTAATGGCTTGCTTGAACAACTGACTAAGGATACGTCTGATACCATTATGAGGTAGACCTAATTTGTGGGCGTGTTTAACCTGAGCCAGAATCTGTCCTTCCCCTATCACTAAGCTATTTAGACCACAAGCAACCTGCATCAGATGCCGAACAGCATCTTGCTGCAGCAGAATAAATAGGTGCTGATATAGGTCGTGGAAAGGCAAATTACTGTGTTCACAGAGAAACTGAGTTACCTCTTGAGTTGCCTGCTCTGCCGCTTTGACGACAACATAAATCTCTAAACGGTTGCAGGTGCTAAGAATAACAGCTTCTTCAATGTGGGCATAGCTACACAAGTGCATGATCGCTTTTTCAATTTGAGCCTCTGGAATGCTCAGTTTTTCACGAATTTCGACTGGAGCAGTCTTGTGGCTAAGACCTACGACTGCAATATTCATGTATCCTCCCTAGAAGTTTGCCCTTTTGTGAGTTAGACGTAATACTAATTTGGTTGATGTTTGCGGTGGTTGAGAACTTGTCTTAAACGAGCATCATTGAGAAGTTACTTATGCTACGCTGCGAGATTTAGCGATCGCGTCTTCGGTGAGATGGGTTTGCTGTTTATATATTTCATGTGGATGTGCAACCCGTTCGTACTGTAAAAAGCCAGGGTTAAGTATCGCTTGAGGGTCGTATTTCCTTTTAATTTCATTAACAGTAGACCAGTAATCGCCAAACTGGACCCGCCATTGTTGGAGATCAAATTTCACCCAACCAGTCAAGTATCGTTTTGCACCCATTTTTAAACCTAACTCAGTAAGCGACTCTAACTCTGCCAAGACAGGTTGAAGCTGGGACTTTGGAATGATTGGATAAATTCCCAGGCCGACGATGAAGTCTTCATCAGGAACCCGGAACATGGGCATATTGGTCGTATGCTGGAACAGACAAAAGGAGCCTATAAGCGTATTTCCACAGTCCAAAATAGAAGGCAAGCGCTCTAGAACCGTCTGAATGTAAGTTTTTGCTTTAGAGCCTGGAATGAGTAAATCTATCCAGGGGTGGACAGTATTTGAAGGAGCACCTACTTTTAGTGCGGGGATGACAAACTCATCGAAATTAAGGTCTTGTGTATGGATATGACGATAAAAATTCAATCCAGAAAGAACTTCTTCGTCATTGATGCTGTTTGTAGAATCCGCCTCTACCGTTACCTGCAACAGGTAGAACCATTGCATAAGAGGTTTCCGCACGGCTTTAGAGAATAATTCCAAGCAGGAGTTGGGAACAGATAAAAGATAATCAATACGTCCTTGTTGTGTGAGAACCTGCTTATCATTCAAGAAAGCATCTAAGTTATCGTACAGAAGAAAATAAGTGCGTGTGGAAGGACGGTAACGTCTGAGACGATGACGCACCTGAGTGATAATTCCGAACTGACCATAACCACAAAGGACATGATAAAAGAGTTCGCTATTCTCTTCTGGTGTACACCAGACAAGTTCACCTGTTCCTGTAACAACTTCTAAACCCAGACAATTGTCAGCTTGAGTTCCGTAACGAAAGGATGAATTACCTAAACCGCCAGCTGAATGAGTTCCTCCTAGTGTCGCGTCAATGTAGTTGGTAAGAGATGGAGGGATTAAACCATGAGGTAATGAGCTAACAATTACCTCCCTCCAGGTTACACCTGTATCAGCTTGGAACCACAGCATTTCCTTCTGAATTTCATGAATTTGATTGAAGTTTCTCATGTCCAAAACAATTCCGTCTTGGTTCAAACATTGACCACCCAATGAGTTGCCCCCAGCTCTTGGAGAAATCGTTAACCCTTGTTCTAGAGCATACTTAACAACCTGAACAACATCAGCGGAATTTTGAGGGCGGACAACAAGCTGAGGCTGTTTTTGAATGATGCGACCAAAATCTTGAGAAACGTCACCTAAGATTTCTGGCGTGTTGGTAACTTCACCTTCGACTATACATTTGATATCTGAAATAATGCTATTCATGGAAAAAATTTTCCTCTAGTTTTATAAACCTTGCCACTCACTACCTTGGCTATTAAAGTTGGGAAATCTAACTTTACTAGGGTTTGGAAAGGCGGCTTTTAAGTAAGTTAATACCAATCAGGATAATTTTTGGAGCCAGTCGAATCAGATCGAACGTGCGAGAAATTAGGCTTTGCGTTTTTTGCCTTTCAAGCGTAGCCATCTTAGCTGGTCTTTCATACTTAAACAGACAGACACAGTCGCCTTGGGATTGTCTGCTAATAATTGCAGCTTTAGTGCCGGGAAATGCTTTTACTGTGGCATCTTGCTCCATCTCGCAGATTACACGGCAAGGGCTCTCAAGACCATACTCTTTGGCTAGGGAGAGAACTGGACAAACCCGTTGAATTTCCAATACAGCATCTTTCCCATTTTGGGAAATATCTACTACTTCCATCGTGAAGCCCATCAACCGAAAGATAGGAATTGCGTCGGTGAAGCCTTTAGCTAAGGTGGTGTTATCAATAAAAGCCCCCATAAACGCCTTCTGCTGTTTGGGATAGGCTTCCATCATCTTTTGATAAGCTGCATCCTCTCCAATTTCATCAGCCAGCTTTTTGAAGGCTGCAAATCGATTTCTAAACATACTTAAGGCTTTCGATGAATCCATTTTCATCACGTCAGCCATTTGAATGTCTCCAATACCTACGATATTGTCCATGTTTAATCCTCTGTATTGCAATGAATTAAAATGACCTGAAAAGTCGAGATAGCTTATAGCACTTGAGACGGCTCTGTCTGTTGATTTTCCCAACATTTTTCTAAAAAAACATTGCTATTTGATTATTTGCAAGGCGGAGAGTACATTCCTTAAGTTATAGTGTATTCTCCGCTTCTAGTTTAATTGCAACTAACTTTGTTGATTTGTTATGCTCTCCATAAAATTATAAAATGTCACCCTTAAATTTATCAATCAGCAAATAAGTATAGCAGAATGATTGCCAGAGCAATATATTTGCTAGCCAAAGAGCACGTTAATACAGTATCAATTTCCTGCTGCAGACTTATACAGAAATAATTCACACGAGTGAACTTAAACAATTTTGTGCTTTCTTTTCTGAACTTGGAAACTTTAGAGTGTTTATTCCTGCGGAATCCTTTGCGAATATTCAGCAGATAACCTGTCAGCAATTTTTCAACAGGTATTTCACCCTTTTGATTAGCTATTGAGTTTTGAGAGATTTTGGCCGTCAGTTGTTTGTCAAATAAACTCTTGAACATCTTTACACTTACTCCCAAAAATTTCTCAGCACGTCTAGAAGCAATGCCTCTTGGCTATCAGGGGCGGGTTGGTCTTTATAGTTCCAAAAAGCTTCTTTAGGCATACAATTGAGGACACTTTGCGTGTTCACGATGCCGCTTGCCAATCCGAAGCGAATGCCCATGAGTCTAGGTCTGTTCGATAAACTTCTTGCCATCTAATTGCTCATTAGCAGAGCATATGAGTTGCTAATAATGTGTGTACCATCAGGGCAGATGGTCTTATAATGTCAGCAGAATTTCCTCATAGTATTCAAAAAATTTCTTTGCTGTTAATTATATTGGGAACAGCTTTGAGGAAATATGAGGGTGTCTGTATTTTTTTTGAAAAATTTTTTGCTTTCGGCTGAAACAGGCAGAAAGACCCCTGCCTGAATGATATCCCTCTTCTGTCACTTTCCAGTTTTTTCTATTATTAATACTTTCTGAACACAAGGTATACCAGGCAATACAGCATTTACTCATCTAATTTTGGCAAGTTCCATGCTTTCAAATATTTCTATTCCTAAAAAAATCTGCTATCGCCTACTGTATAAGAACTCTATCATTCAGAAATGATAAAACTTTTCGGAGAGTGACACAAGAGGGATATGATCAAAAGTTGACAAGACCCTTAATTGGGGTCAAAAATTAGCTTGTTCGCTCTTCAGGGCGTTTCTGGCAAGTGGGTCGCTACAGATAACCCCTCATAAAACGCCTCAAGCAATACCAATAATTAAGTAGCACACTTGATACAAACTACTTCATGGTCACTATGCCCAACAAGTTACATGCCATCCCTAACCCAATAGCAATATCACTAATGTACTGTCTTTACAAAGTCATACCCCCAGAGGAAGATCCATAGTGCGACTCGTTCTAGAGTAAATACATAGCTCTAGGTGAGAATATCAAGTTAGAACCTTGAAAATCTCATAACTGATTGATGGATATGGGTGAAAATCCCATCCGTGAAGGACAACGTGACTCCTTATCTGACCACGTAGAGGTTAATCACCAAAGCGAAGCTGGTAACAGGGCGCAATCAGAGACTTCCTCGGTTGAGGTCACACTGGCGCAAAGTCTGCCGGGGGGAGTATCCCCCCGGCGAGCTTTGCGCTAATAGGGAGCCGACATGGTTAGCTTACGCAAATCTCCGAAAAAAGCGTCCTACTGCCTATCAGGGAAACCGATGTTAGCACAAGCTACAGCCTACCCTGTACACTAGCAATATTCTCGCATTCTTTCTTATGGAAAAAGATGCTGTCCTGAGAAGCTAGTGGGCGAATTGGAGAAACCTAAATCGGCACAACGCCACATGCTACAAGTCGGGAAACCCGCCCAACGCAGTGGCTCAACAATCTATCAATCGGAACGAGGAAAAACGTATCTAACTTCTAGCCTACTCAGTCCACCTGAGTGAAGATTGAGATGGGAGGGTTCCCAAGAGAGCTAGTGGAGCGGCATGATTAACCGTTTAACACAAAGGTACGGGTAGGATGTGGGAATGAAACTGCCCACAGCATCGCAGAATCATTGTACATCGACAAGATGATGCTTAGACGCACTCTTATTGAGTAGCGAAGATACCATTAACTGCGTACAGGCAAGTAAAACCGACCAAAGCAGGTGAAAGCCTGCGTTTCCGATAACTCCCCGGTGGTAAAGGCGATTGGAAAGCGTCGAACGGTTAAGAAAGCCCAAGGCGGGTAGTAAGGCACGCTTATTGATGACGATAGAGAAAACCTAGATACAAGTAACCTAAGTAAGAAAAGTTCAGTAATGAACAAGTTCTGAAAAGATGTAAACCCTACACTCGCTTGAGTGGATATCAGGTGAAAATCCTTTCCATACAATGCTAGGAGCCGGATGCGGTCAAAGCTGCACGTCCGGTTCTGAAGGAGAGGTGTCCCTTGGTAACAAGGGCATCGACTCTATCAAAATAAATGCCCAGCGGTGTGTTAAGTTAACGGGTTGGAACACAGGATCTAGGTTTGACGGCTGGGCATTTATTTACGCTTAAGTGCCAGACCAGACATATCTCCCTGAAAGAACTTGACTACTTTGTCAGAAATATTACACAATTATCCCGATTTCTTGCTCTAGAACAAATCCATCCTGACCGCTACTATACGGAAACGAAGTTTTTACACTTATATCTTTTGTAGAAATACTCCCCTTTGGCTGTTAAAGAAGAGGTCAGAATGTTTACCAAAATTATTACCAGCATACCCAAACTGCCCAGCCGTCAAAATTCGATTGAGAAATTTTCTATGTATATGACTGTGGAGAATAATAAGGGTTACTCAACAATTAAATGGAAAACAGAACCTCAAATGCATTGCAATATTGAGTTATACAAAAGCAGACACTATAAGTTTGCATCGTTAGTTAACCAGGATGATAACGGCAGGGGGTTAGTGCAGTTCTGGATAGATATGGCTTTCAATGACAGACCACAAAAGGAAGATTGGGAGCCAGAAAAACGAGTACAAAAAGCTTGGGAATACCTGACAGCTTACTGTGAGGAAAGTTGCTACAGGGCTGCTGTAACGGTATGGAAAGATGACACATCTAAATCTTGGGAAGAATATATATTTCTTTCTAGATGTTTTATTTATGAAACGACCAAGTTTAGACAAATATTAGCTAAATATAACTCAAACGATTCTTCTCTCGATACTTATGTGACAGGCGTCTTGATAAAAAATATTAAAGATTCAGTTGCTAAGTTCTCTAAGTGGCGGCTGTTGCATAAAAAGAGCGATAAAGAACTGAAAGAAGCACTTGCTAGATCTGGAAGGTATGAACCGGAAATTTCTAGGTTTCTCATAGCTCGGAAATATTTTAAACAAATTTATCAGATGAACAAAATTCAAAATCCTGCTAAAATAACAGGACAGAAGTGGCAAGAACCCGATAGTGTAGATTTTGCAGAATCAGCTAATTACTACAATGCACAGATATTACTCCCTTGTGCATCTCATGAAGTGGCTGTAGGTGGAAATATTACAGGCGAACAACTTAAAACAAGTATGGAAATTTGCATTGCTGCATTACAAAATTACCCCAAATCAATCACACCACGCTTTTCTTTGGAAGCACTCAAAGAAACTGGTCGTCAAGTTGAATCTAATCAATCTCTAGAAATTTTCGAACAAGATTTCCTGACTTCAGAAGAAGTCGAAGATTCACGAGAAAATAAAGGAATAATAGAAAAGCGAACTGAGCCAGCTTTACAAGAGCAGTTGCTTTATTTGAAAATAGAACAAAAGGAAATCATACTCCTTTACTATGGTTTTGGGCTAAATCAAAAACAGATAGCAAATAGATTTAAAGTCACTCAGGGAGCAATTGCTCATCGCCTGAAGACGATTGAAATCAAATTACTGAAAACTTTATATGGATTAAGTAAACCTCCTGAGTGGGTTTCTCAATATGTTGCAGTATGGTTAAATCGTAATTACCAAGCCCCTATCTATTCAGATTTGATTCATGTTGCTTTGGTTGAGGCGATAAAGAAACTTGAACCACAAGAGCAAGAGCTATTGCGACTTACCTATGGACAAAAACTGGATGAACAAGAAATTGCTACGCAGCTTGGCATAGCCCTACCAGAAATTATGAACATACTGCGGAAAACAAAAGCTAAATTAGAGGCGGCTTTAATCAATAGTATTGATACCATGATTAATAAATATTTGCAAGTTTGGTTGACAAAGAGAACTAAAAGCGTTTTTCAATCAGCTTGTGAAAAATTGGGTATGATACGAGATAAAATAACAGAGATCCCAACAATTAATACGGTATTAGAAGAAGTATTAAAAAATTGGAATTCGTGAGAGTAATGAGGTTGTAGTGATGTTTTCTTTTAATGAGTTAAAAATAGCTTCTAGTAATCAATTATGGTTAAATATTTCATCGACAGACAAAAAGAAAGCCTGGGAGCAAGCTCAGAGCCATTCTAATACGCTTGCACGCTACAACGCTTATCTTAATCATCTTTCATTGTATATTTTCTTTAACTGGCTTACAGAGTGGTTGGCAGAAGAGTCTGTAGCTAAACCCTCAATTTTCCCAAGTGAGGATAGCTTACCCAGTATTTGGGAAGTGCTAAATGCTGCAGCAATTACACTAGGTGAGAAGCGAATAGTGCTAATTCCCAGTGAAACAATAGATTTAGAAGAGTTGTGCGTACCCCAAGAGTGGGTAGACATTCCTTCTTTTGCAGGTGATTATTACTTAGCGGTGCAAGTTAATCTAGAGGCAAATGAGGATGAGTGTTTTTTGGGAGTCCTCGGTTTTACCACTCATCGCTTACTTAAGAATTTTGGCAGATATAACGCTAATGAGCGCACCTACGTATTAGCAGCAAAAAATTTAACAAAAAATCTCTCCGTGATGCTGATGACATTGGGACTACCTGTACAAGAGGAAATCCCAGAATTGTTTACTGTATCTGAAGCTGAGGCACAAAAATTGTTGCAACTGTTAGGTAATTCATCTATTTATTTTCCCCGTTTACGAGTTGATGTACCGTTTGAGCAATGGGCAGCACTGCTGGATAATGACGAATGGCGTACTCAGTTGTATCATCGGCGAATAGGTGGCTTGGCTATTGCTAAAAACACGGCATCAGTTAACAATTTGAGCAATTGGTTTCAAAATATTTTTGAAACCGGTTGGCAGTCTCTTAATACAATCCTAAATACAGAATCAGAAAATTTAGCTTTTGCTTTTAGACAACGTGAACTTGCTGCTGGAGGTGTGTCTGTTGAGGGAGTCAAGTTGATTGATTTGGGAATACAATTAGGCAATCATTCTGTTGCACTGTTGGTTGGTTTGACACAAGAGAATGAGCAAAAAGTGGGTATCCGCGTTCAGTTACATCCATCTCATGGACAGACTTACCTGCCACCTAATATCAAACTTGCTTTACTTTCTTCCTCTGGAGCAACTCTCCAGGAATTTCAATCACGAACTCAAGATAACTTAATTCAACTGAAACGATTTACATGCCCGAAAGGAAAAACATTCAAAATCCAAGTAGCTATCGATAATTTTAACATTACGGAAGATTTTGTGGTTTAACAACTTGCGCGATTATAAAAATGAGTAAGTTAGTTATCTTAAACTTGGGAAGGGGTACTCTACAAGAGGGCTTTCACTTTGTGACTGTTCAGTTACAGTCAGAGTTCAATTCCAAAACAAGTCAATTTCAAGGTAGTTTACCTGCGGCTCCAAATCTTATTGATCTCTATCGTCGTTGGCAATTGCTCTATGATTTAATCTATTCGGCTCGCTCTATAAATATAGGTTTACGTCATGAAGAATTCATGGATTCAGACATTAAAATTGATGAATGTGATATCACTCACGTTTCTGATGCTGAATTTGATGAAATCTGTAAAAAATTACAAAAAAGCCTTAATAATTGGTTAGATTCTTCGGATTTTCGACAGATAGAATTACAACTGAGAACGAAATTATCCAAGTCAGACGAAATTCGATTTATTATTCAAACCGAAGACACCTATTTAAGAAAACTGCCCTGGCATATTTGGCGCTTTTTTGAAGATTATCGTTTGGCAGAAGTCGCTTTAAGTCCTATTGAGTTTGAGTCACAAAATCAGGTAGTCAGTTCAGAACTGAAAGTGAGAATTTTGGCAATTCTGGGGAATAGCACGGGAATTGATACTGATGCTGATAAAAAGTTTTTGGAGAAGTTGTCATCAGATGCATCAACGGTATTTTTGGTAGAGCCAAAACGCTCAGAAATTGATGAACAGCTTTGGGATAATCAAGGATGGGATATTTTATTTTTTGCTGGGCATAGTTCTAGTAAGACTGATGGTGAAACAGGTTTTATACATATAAATCCTACCGAAAGCTTAGCGATTGGGCAGTTAAAAAATGCCCTTAAAAAAGCGATAGAACGCGGGTTGCAGTTGGCAATTTTTAACTCTTGTGATGGCTTGGGGTTAGCACAGCAGTTGGATGATTTGCATATTCCCCAAATGATTGTCATGCGGGAACCAGTTCCAGATAAAGTGGCGCAAGAGTTTTTGAAGCGCTTTCTTAAGGGGTTTGCTGATGGTAAGTCGTTTTATTTAGCAGTGCGGGAAGCACGGGAACAGTTGCAGGGTTTGGAAACTGAATTTCCTGGTGCTAGCTGGTTACCTGTGATTTTTCAAAATCCTGCTCTTGCATCCCCAACTTGGAAAGAGTTGCGACAAAAAACTAAGGACAATGCTACAAAAGAGCAGCCCCAAAGAAGCACGCTCAGTGCAAAGCACAGGCTGCGCCAACGCAAAGCATCTTTGCAGGAGATACGCTATCGCCCGGAGAGTGCGTCTCCAAAGCAGCATCGCCAATCCAAACTCAATTTCAAAACAGTTTTGATAATGAGTTTTATAGTCACAAGCTTCTTGATGGGAGTGCGCTGGCTGGGGATACTACAAGCATGGGAGTTACAGGCTTTTGACCATTTTATGCGATCGCGTCGACAGGAAAAACAAGATTCGCGCCTGTTGATAGTCACTGTCACTGAAGATGATTTGAAACTACCAGAGCAAAAGGACAGAAGAGGATCTCTATCGGATCTCGCACTAGCCCGACTTTTGGAAAAACTTGCACCTCTCCAACCAAAAGCCATTGGCTTGGATATCTATCGTGATGAGCCATCACAACTCAACCAAGCAACTCTTGCGACTCGATTAAAAACAGATGACAACTTCTTTGCGATTTGCAAAGTGAGCGACAAGACAAAAAACCGTTCGGGAAATTCACCTCCAAAGGGGGTTCCCCCAGAACGCCAAGGATTTAGTGATGTTGTGCAAGACGCAGACAAGATTGTGCGTCGCCATTTATTAGCAATGCAACCAGCAGATCCAACATCCCCTTGTACTGCACGCTACGCCCTTAATGCCCAACTGGCATTCCACTACTTGGAGAAGGAGGGTATTTATCCCAACTATACTAAAGCAGGGGAATTGCAATTAGGTAACGTTGTTTTCAAGCAGTTGCACGCACACAAGGGCGGCTATCAACAAGTGGATACAGGGGGCTATCAAATATTGCTCAATTACCGCTCTTACCAAGGTTCTCCTTTGGAAATTGCTCCCACAGTAACGCTTACAGATGTTCTTAGGAGTAAAGTCAACCCTGAACAAGTCAAAGACCGAATTGTCCTCATTGGTACCACTGCCCAAAGTTTCCGTGATTATGTTTCTACCCCTTACATGACTGGGCAGGGTTTTTATCAGGAAATACCAGGGGTCATTCTGCAAGCACAGATGGTGAGTCAAATTGTGAGTGCAGTAAAAGATGGACGACCTTTGTTATTCATTTTACCTTTTTGGGGCGAAATGTTATGGGTTTGGGGTTGGTCGGTTGTTGGAGGTGCGATCGCTTCGCGCGAACGCTCGGGACGACATCTCATTCTGGCGGGTGGAGGCGCAATAGGCGTCTTATACTTTCTTTGTTTAATTTTGTTTTGCTCTAGTGTTTGGGTTCCCCTGGTCCCGTCAGCCTTAGTTTTAATAGTGACTAGCAGCATTGTGGTAATTTACCTCAATTCACCACAAAGTTAGCAACAATCGATTTCTACAAGTTGAAGTAGAAAAATTTTCTACAAGTTGATAAGTATAAGAAAATTGTTTATGCAAAAGATCCAACTTTCCCTCGCCATCAGTTTAACACTCCTTAGCTGTATACAAGTGCGGGCACAGCCTGTTAACTCCCTTCTTGGACAAAGCCCAACATTAAAACCCAAAGGACAATTCAACCAATCATTGATTTTCGCTGCGCCGCCTCCACCACCAGATATCGGGGAACCAGGTAAGCGAACAGAAGCTGGTAGCCGTGGCTGTGGAGAGAACATGAATAAGCCCCTGGCTTCTGTTTCTCAAAAGCGTCTCACAGCTTTAGTACCCGTTTATTCAAAATCAGAGTTGGTTTATGCAGCAACAGTTGCTGAGCATCCTAGTTTCTGGTTTTATGTTCCTTATTCGTCGTCCTTTGCTTATGCAGAATTTGTGCTAGAAGATGAAGCACAAAATCAGACTATTTACAAGACTTCTTTGATGGGGACACCAGGAGTAATTAACCTGAGTTTGCCATCAAAAGCAGCACCTCTGCAGATTGGTAAACGATATCGCTGGTATTTCAACATTTACTGTAATAAGGATAATCAAATTATTGCTAATGTTGAAGGATATGTAAAACGGGAGCAACTGAACTCCGCTTTAAAAACTCAATTGGAAAAAGCGACACCAAGCCAGCAGGTAAACCTTTATGCTGCTAATGGTATTTGGTATGAGGCGCTGAGTACTGCTAGTGAACTGCGTCGCAGTAATCCGCAAGAGAGTTCTTGGGCGAGGTTGTTGCAAGCTGTTGGTTTGAATGATATGACAACTGAACCAAAAGTGGACTGCTGTAAGTTGGAAAATCAGCAGTGAAGTTCAGTGCTGATTTGCTGTGCAATCTGGCTGGTTATACCAAGGACTACGGGGAGTGGTGGGAGAATTTGCTATGAGGACGACTTCTCCTTTTTCGTTTATTATCCAACCAGTAGCTTCTATAATGGGTTTTGGTACGGTGGTTGTTGTTTTGTTGGGAACAGTTGGACTCTTGCGGTTATCACTGCTGGTATTGAGAGTAATTAAGTCTACTTGAACTGCATCAGTGTTGAGGACTTCGCCGGGGTTGGGGGGCAAGCCACCGCGTCCGGTGATAGTAAATTGGCTCTTAACTATAGGGTTGCCCTCAGTGCAGGTTTGGGCTACCTTGGTGTCAACTGGTACTGATGGCAAGTTGACTAAGCCACTGTTGGGGTCAATATTAGGTGTGTTAATTTGCACGGTGCCACTTAGCTCAGGACTTCCCCCAGTGGCGGTGATGTCACTATTGGAAGTAGGTGCATCCCGAAATTGTGTACCAAAGATACCAGTCGCATTGATTCGCACATTTCCGCCAAGAAAGTTAGCAGAGTTGGCGCTGATGTCACTATTTTTAAAACCAATGAGGAAATCAGTGTCAATATTAATGTTGCCGCCGATGACGTTTTCACCTGTTGCGTTGGTTCTGATGTTGCTATTGCGGCTCATTATTAAATATTGTGAGTTAATGTTAATTGTCGCCTGTTCCCTATTGAGGTCAATTTTAGCGCTGCGTGTGTTGGCGGTGAGTAAGGCGTTCTTGTCTAAACGGATAGAGCGAGCATTTAATGTCATGTTGCCTGCGGTTCCTGTCCCGAGACTCTGCACGTTTACTCCTGCTCCATCTAGCACTAGCAAGGTATTAGTTTTGATTGTCAAATCTCCCGCATCCCCTGTTGAATTTGGCTGTGCAGAAGCAAACAAGCCACTGCGAAACTGACCATCGGCGCTTCTACCAATCAGTTGCACATCAAAAGCATCGACCGTCAAATTTCCCCCCTTTCCAGAACCAAATGTACCCGCAGTCACTTGTGCTTCATCTCGCACTAGCAAGGTATTAGTTTTGATTGTCAAATCTCCCGCATTCCCTGTTGAGTCTGGTCCAGCTGAAGCAAACAAGCTACTGGAAACCCGATTATCAGCGCTTTCACCAATCAATTGCACATTAGAGGCATCGACCGTCAAATTTCCCCCCTTGCCTGAACCAAATGTACCAGCACCCATCTGTGCTCCATCTCGCACTAGCAAGGTATTAGTTTTCATCGTTAAGTCTCCCGCATCCCCTGTTGAGTTTAGGTTTGCTGAAGCAAACAAGCCACTGGAAAACTGACGATCAGCGCTTTCACCAATCAGTTGCACATCAGAGGCATCGACCGTCAAATTTCCCCCCTTGCCTGAACCAAATGTACCACCATTAACCACTGCCCCATCTCGCACTAGCAAGGTATTAGTTTTCATCGTCAAGTCTCCCGCATCCCCTGTTGAGTTTGGCTCTGCTGAAGCAAACAAGCCACTGAGAAAACCATCAGAGCTTGTACCAATCAGTTGCACGTCTTGGGCATCAACCCTCAAATTTCCTCCTTTGCCCACACCAAATGTCGCAACACCCACTTGTGCTCCACCCGAAACTTGTAATGTGCTAGCATTGATATTGACATTGCCTCCCTGTCCATTTGCTTGTGCTAGCACCTGATTAGAAATTTCACTCTTATTGTTAAGGTTTATTGCTGCAGTAGCATTAACTTCAATATTTCCCGCCTTACTATTATTAGAACCCAGTCTACTCTCTATGCCTGCTAAGAGGGAACTCTTGGCTGTCATCTTTAAATTCCGGGCATTAACTGCGATACTTCCACCATTGCCAGCACGAACATTTACAAGAGCGCCATTGCTCAGAAAAACATCGCTTCTTTCTACATTATCGGGAAAACTCAAACTCAGATTATTACCATTTCCATTCAACCCAATTGTTCCCGCATTTGCTAATCCACCTAACTCCACTGGCCCACCAAAAGCAAATAATCCTCCACCATCCATATTGATATCACCACCTACCAACAGCAAACTCTTGCCATCTGGTACGCGCAAACCCGTTGCTGTAAACTCAGAAGATGGATTGAAGCCGGAGTCAGCTATTGAGTTATTTTGGATAGATGCGGCACGAATTTGGTTAAATAGAAACGCAGAAGGATTAATCGTCAACAGCTCAGGAGTATTCGGATTCGTTGCGCTGAAAAAACCTTGATTGCCAAATTGAATTGCACTAGCTGTAGTCGCCACAAACGAACCGCCAATATCCAACCGCGCATTCTGACCAAAAATAATCCCCGACTGATTAATCAGAAATAGATTAGCTGTACCCAACGCACGAATCAACCCATCAATATTAGATACCGCCCCACCCGTTACCCGACTAATGATATTCTGAATATCCGTACTATTCTTAAAAAAAGCAGTACCGCCAGTAGGAACAGAAAACTCCCTAAAGCTGTGAAACAAGTTGCTTCCCGCTTGCGTTCCTCCAGTGATATTGAAGCTGCTTCTCTCTGTTTGGACACTGGAGTTATTAGGCAAAGTGCCATCAGGAATAACTTGAGCTACTGCACAATCTCCAAACAAAGAAAACACACCAGCGATTGGCAAAGCCAGTGTCCCTTGGGCGATCGCAATCCCTAACAAAGCGCCCCAACGAGTACTTATCTCCAACATTGCACCCCCCAAGAAAACAGCAGTTGCTCTTCAACGGTTACGCTGCACCAGTATCAAATCAGTCACATCTACTGGTCGTGAAAGTCACCTCTGCCTAATTTTCTGTTCAAGCGTACAAATTTTACACAAAATCGGCTATTTCTTTACAAAAATTCATCAATCTTTTGCTAAACAGACACGAAATTTAGCACTAGTGCTCACACAGCTTCAATCACGGTTATTTAACTACACAGAATATTACATCCAATTACCTAACAGAACGTAAGGTGCCCAATACATAGGACGTCTATACTTAGGATTCTGTAAAAGAGCTAACTGAGCGCGACGAAGCACCTCGGCTTTAGTTAGTTTCTTGTTTGCTAACTCTTGGTAAAATTTACTCATCAACACAGCAGTAGACTCATCATCCAAGTTCCACAGAGAAGCGATGGTACTACGTGCTCCTGCCTGAAAAGCGACACCAGCAATTCCTAATCCAGCCCGCTCATCCCCAGTAGCTGTTTGACAAGCACTCAGAATAAGTAATTCAATAGCTTCTGGTTTGTTTAACTCTACAGTTTGCACTAACTTATTCAAGTCCTTAACATAAATGCGTTCATCCCAAGCGACAATAAATGTCTCCTCAGCCAGTGAGCTAAATTGACCATGAGTTGCAAGATGAACGACTGGAAATGGTAGAGAATTCAGTTTGTTTTGCAAAGCTTTGCTCGTAAATTCTTGATCAAGAAGTATACTACTAGGTACTTGAGAGCGGATTTCGTTTAATTCACGCTTCACGTTATGTAGTGCAGAAAATCCGGAACGTGGTTCAGACAATCCTGCGGCTATTGTCTTTAATCCTTTGCGCAATGGTTTGGGATCAATTAGTTGCAAACCAGGGGTCAGTGCAATGCTATACTTCTCAATCAGATACTGTTTGCCATCGTAGAGAGCCGCCATTGGGATATTCCGCAAGGAACCATCCGGCACAAACACCAAAGTAGAGGTTTTACTCTCAGCCAAGGCAGCTTCAGCAGGTTTAATCAGCCAGCTGTAGACTTTTTGGGACAAGGACTGAACCTGTCGCAGTGTGTGGGGCTTTGATAAATTTTCCCGTAATTGTTTTAAAGTACTTTGTACTTCCTTTTCATCTACAGCAGTGGTGTAGTGCTGCAAGGATTTTTGCGGTAACTGGACGATGACCTCTAATCGGTCTGGCAAAATGAAAGGATAGATAACTGCTGCTGTTGTTGTTTGGTCTTCTTTTTTACTTTGAATCCGAGCATTTAAACAGGTGTTGCGAAAAAAGTTGTCAAGTTCTGCAACTTGCACCTGTTCTATTGTTTCGCTGGCTTTTTTGATATTTTCTTGACTTGGTTGGGAATTTCCCTCAGGTTGCAAAAGTAATTCTACTAACTCTCGATATACAGGTTCAACTTCATACCGAAAGGAAAATTTCACTTCAGGATTGACAGCAACTAAATCGTTACGTAAGTCTTGCAGGTTGTTAACTGCTTCTGTGTAAGCGGCGGTAGCCCCTTTCATATCTCCCTTGGCTTTCAGCAAACGTCCCAGTTGCCATTGCCATTGATAGACAATATCTTTAGCATCAATAGCTTGAGCAATCAGCAAGGCTTGCTGGGTGAGATTTTGGGCATCAGACTTCTGTTGGGTTTGTTCGTACACCCCTGCTAGAACACCAAGAGCATAAGATTCTGTGCGTTTGTCTTGCAAGCTTCTCGCTTGCTCAATTGCGGTTGACAGGTGTTGAGCAATATCCAACCATTCGGGAGTGTCTGCGGTGGTATCTTGTCTGAATCGTGTTAAACTCTGAGCAAAATTGATGCGAGCACAAATTGCTGTGCGACTGGGAGGTAAGTCGCCAAGTTGAGTTTGGATTTGGGATGACAACGCTGGGAAAGTTTTGAATTGCTTGATTTCCAGCAGTAGTCTTAGTTGATTGACTTGAGCTTGGATGCGCGTGGTAGGTGAGGTGGCAGTTTTTGCAGCTTTTTGATAAAAATCTATCGCTTCTTGGGTACGCTGTAAGGCACGAGCTGTGTTGCCTAGACTGAGTAGAATATCACCTGTTGCTTGCGTATCTGACAACGAATAAGCGACTTCTAAACTTTGCTGTAATATCTGTCGGGATTTTTCTAAATCTCCCGTGACTTGCAGGACATTACCGAGACTACGCAGTCCTATGACTTTAAGAGGCGAGTTGGGTTGGTTTTGCAGACTCTTGATACTTTCTTTTAACGTCTTCTCAGCTTGACGATAAAACCCTAAAGCTTGCAAAGCTTGCGCTTGATGAATGTGGTTACGAACAACTGCATCACCATATCCTATTTTTTTATAAATGTCAACTGATTGTCGCCAAGTATTTAGGGCATCTTCAGCTTTAGAAAGAGCCAACTGCAGACGACCTTGGATATCTAGAACTTGGGCTAGGATTTGGGAGTGCTCTAAAGTATTTCTATTTGATGAGGTTTTTAAGAGATTTCGACTTTGGGCGTGAAGCGAAGCTATCGCAAGGCGAATTGCACTTTCTGCATCAGTCCATTGTCCAAGTTGCTGATAAGCTAATGATAGATTGCCTAGTGTCATGGCAAGTCTGAGTTCATCCCCATTGGCTTTGAATGCAGAGATAGCCTGTTGCCATATTGCAGAAGCCTCAGCAAACCGTTCAGCTTTATAAAGTTTTCTGCCTTGTTCAAGCAAATTTTGGGCATTGGGTAAGGTTTGAACAGTGGAGTTTTTCTCCGTCATATGGGCGAAAGTAGGTGGCAATAATCCCGCGCCCAAGAACATAGCCAATAGCAGCAGTACACTTAAAAGGTGTTTGATTCTGCGAAATTTGGATTTTTTTCTGACCATGTTCTAGCCCTCATTTGCACCGCGTCCTTTAAAAATATACAGTGTAATTTGCTACATCAATGCTTATGCTGTTGATTGAATGCACGACAATCAGCTATCTTCTGCCAGGAACTGTGGGGCGTGATGGCGGTTGGATTTGCTGTCAGTACCACGTTGCCATCAGCATCAATCAGCCAACCAGTAGCTTCTACTATGCGATCTGGTGTTCGGCTAGTGGGATTTGTCGAAACTGTAGTAATAGAGCGTTTATCAACTTCTGGGTTGAGAGTAACCAAATTTACCTGCACTGCATCAGTGTTAAGGGGTTCGCCTGGGTTAGGGGGCAAGCCGCCGCGTCCGGTGATAGTAAATTGGCTTTTAACTATAGGGTTGCCCTCAGTGCAGGTTTGGGCTACCTTGGTGTCAACTGGTACTGATGGTAAGTTGACTAAGCCACTGTTGAGGTCAATCTCAGGTGTGTTGATTTGCACGGTACCACTTAGCTCAGGACTTCCCCCTGTGGCAGTGATATCACTATTGGGGGTAGATGCATTCCTAAATTGTGTACCAAAGATACCAGTCGCATTGATTCGCACATTTCCGCCACGGAAGTTAGCAGAATTGGCGCTGATGTCACTATTTTTAAAACCAATAAGGAAATCAGTGTAAATATTGATGTTGCCGCCGTTGACGTTTTCACCTGTTGCATTAGTGAAGATGTTGCTATTGCGACTCATTATCAAATCTTGTGAGTTAATGTTAATTGTCGCCTGTTCCCTATTCGGGACAACTTTAGCGCTGCGTGTGTTGGCGGTGAGTAAGGCATCATTATTTAAACGGATGGAGCGAGCGTTTAATGTCATATTGCCTGCGGTTCCATTTCCTTCACTGCTGCTGGATATTTCACCAAAGTTAGTGACTTGGAGCAACTTAGATGTGATATCTATTTCGCCCCCATCACCCACAGATCCAGTTTCCACAACGCTCTTGACTGCACTAGGCAAACTATTACTGCTCGCTCCATCAATTAAGATGTTATCAGTAGCAATAATCTTCACGTTTCCGGCATTTCCCTGTCCAAGGGTATTGGTGATCACCGCAGCACCGTTTGTTAAAGAAAGCGATCGCGTAAAGATATTGATATTACCCCCATTGCCTACCCCTTCCTGCAATCCCACTGAACTGTATGCACCACTCGATTGTCCCGATCCCTGGATAACATTTTTGCCCACACCATCAAAAGAAATAAAATCAGTGGCATTAATATTCACAGTACCTGCACTACCTCTGCCATCAATATCGGTAACTATTTGAGCGCCATTAGTAACGGAAAGCGATCGCGTATTAATATTAATGTTGCCCCCTTTGCCCACACCCCCCCTAGCCACTTCGCTGTAAATTCCACCCGGAAATCCTTTTCGATTCAGTCCATCTAAGGAAATAGAATCTGTAGCGTTAATCGTAATAGTGCCCGCATTTCCCTTTCCCAGAATACTTGCTGCCATGAAAGATCCATTACCAACAACTAAAGAGCCAGTGTTGATGTCAATATTGCCCCCATCACCTACAGCTTGACTATTCACCAGGCTGTAGGCTCCTCCTTCTGTTAAAAAGGAAACATTATCCCGTGCGTTGATGCTGATATTGCCTCCATTCCCAACTCCAAAGATGTCGCTACTGAGAATCGAGCCACTCACAACCGACAGGGAGCCTGTGGAGATATTGATGTTACCCCCATTACCCGTGCTTCCCCCTTCTAATTGGCTGAATATAAAACTTTCATCAGACAAAGAGACAGTATCACGAGCTTCTACATTCACATTGCCTGCATTTCCACGTCCTTTGCTGCTGCTAGCAAGCAATCGAGCATTATTGCTTAAGCGGAGCGAACCTGTCTTAATACGAACATCACCCCCATTTCCAAAACCTGCACCAAATTCAGGTACGCCTACGCTGCTAGTAGCGGTTCCTCGCTCGAACACCACTGAATCCCTGGCATCAATAGTTACGTTACCTGCATTCCCCTGACCCAAGGTGTTTGCTGTCAGAAAAGACCCATTCACCACAGAAAGTGATTTTGCCTGAATCCGAATATTGTTACCATTCCCGATTGCGTTTGGTTCTACAGTACTAAAGACCGCACCGCCATTTTGAAAAGAAACAGCATCGCGGGCTATTATATTCACACTACCAGCATTTCCCTTGCCAGTAGTCCAGGTTCTCAGTTGCGAGCCATTACTAACAGAAAGGGAACCTGTGTCCATGCTGATCTCACCACCATCACCCACACCTTCCCGTTCAACTTGGCTAAAAGCAAAAGCTCCATTTGTGAATTCAATCGTGTCACGGGCGTTAATTCTCAAATTTCCAGCATTTCCCTGACCAAAAGTACTGGTTTCAATTTTTCCGCCATTCGAGACAATCAGTGAGCCAGTTGTAATGTTAATGTCTCCAGCGTTACCCACACCATTCTCCAATACCACATTGGAGATCACGCCGCCATCAATATTTGTGACTTCTTTAGCATTAAATTCAATATTTCCACGCCTTCCTGTGGATAGCAGTTCTGAATCTATCCCCGCCTGCACTCTTGTACCAGATCCTGAAATATTTAATCTCTGTGCATTGACAGCAATGCTACCGTCACCTCTAGCACTGACGTTAACTTGGGCACCATTTGTCAGCAATACATCAGTTAACGATACTTCTTGGGGAAACGTTAAGCGTAGTTGACCATCATTAGCAGCTAGTCCGATGTTACCATTTCCCGCTACACCTCCCAACTCGACACGTCCTCCCGGAACTAGCAACTGCCCAGCATCAATACTCACATTACCACCAACAAGTGCTAGAGTCTTACCAGGAGTTACCTGTAAACTAGACTCTCGTACTTCGACACTGCTAGCATTATTTGCGTATTGCAATCCAGTCGGCACACTGATAGTCAGCAGTGGTGTAGCTTTGGGATCTGTAGCACTAAATTCAAACCCATCCGCAAATTTCATACTATTGGCAGATGTGGCAAAAAAAGAACCGCCAATATCTAACCGAGCATTCTGACCAAATATAATGCCGTTAGGATTAATCAAAAACAGATTTGCCGTACCTAAGCTACGAATTAACCCATCAATATTAGAAATAGAATTACCCGTTACCCGACTAATAATATTTTGAATATCTGCGGTATTGTTAAACAAAGCCGTGCTGTTAGTAGGGACAGAAAACTCCCTAAAGCTGTGAAACAAGTTGCTTCCCGCTTGCGTTCCTCCAGTGATATTGAAGCTGCTTCTCTCTGTTTGGACACTGGAGTTATTAGGCAAAGTGCCATCAGGAATAACTTGAGCTACTGCACAATCTCCAAACAAAGAAAACACACCAGCGATTGGCAAAGCCAGTGTCCCTTGGGCGATCGCAATCCCTAACAAAGCGCCCCAACGAGTACTTATCTCCAACATTGCACCCCCCAAGAAAACAGCAGTTGCTCTTCAACGGTTACGCTGCACCAGTATCAAATCAGTCACATCTACTGGTCGTGAAAGTCACCTCTGCCTAATTTTCTGTTCAAGCGTACAAATTTTACACAAAATCGGCTATTTCTTTACAAAAATTCATCAATCTTTTGCTAAACAGACACGAAATTTAGCACTAGTGCTCACACAGCTTCAATCACGGTTATTTAACTACACAGAATATTACATCCAATTACCTAACAGAACGTAAGGTGCCCAATACATAGGACGTCTATACTTAGGATTCTGTAAAAGAGCTAACTGAGCGCGACGAAGCACCTCGGCTTTAGTTAGTTTCTTGTTTGCTAACTCTTGGTAAAATTTACTCATCAACACAGCAGTAGACTCATCATCCAAGTTCCACAGAGAAGCGATGGTACTACGTGCTCCTGCCTGAAAAGCGACACCAGCAATTCCTAATCCAGCCCGCTCATCCCCAGTAGCTGTTTGACAAGCACTCAGAATAAGTAATTCAATAGCTTCTGGTTTGTTTAACTCTACAGTTTGCACTAACTTATTCAAGTCCTTAACATAAATGCGTTCATCCCAAGCGACAATAAATGTCTCCTCAGCCAGTGAGCTAAATTGACCATGAGTTGCAAGATGAACGACTGGAAATGGTAGAGAATTCAGTTTGTTTTGCAAAGCTTTGCTCGTAAATTCTTGATCAAGAAGTATACTACTAGGTACTTGAGAGCGGATTTCGTTTAATTCACGCTTCACGTTATGTAGTGCAGAAAATCCGGAACGTGGTTCAGACAATCCTGCGGCTATTGTCTTTAATCCTTTGCGCAATGGTTTGGGATCAATTAGTTGCAAACCAGGGGTCAGTGCAATGCTATACTTCTCAATCAGATACTGTTTGCCATCGTAGAGAGCCGCCATTGGGATATTCCGCAAGGAACCATCCGGCACAAACACCAAAGTAGAGGTTTTACTCTCAGCCAAGGCAGCTTCAGCAGGTTTAATCAGCCAGCTGTAGACTTTTTGGGACAAGGACTGAACCTGTCGCAGTGTGTGGGGCTTTGATAAATTTTCCCGTAATTGTTTTACAGCAATTTTCAGGTAAGGGACTTCCAAAAAATAAATTATGCCATTATCAATAATGATAATCATTACCTATGGGGAGGTGAAGTGGCTGCCGTCGGCAGCCCCTTCACCCCCTTTTGTAGTAATTTGAATAATGACTTAGGTTTTTGAGTGTGACAAACGGTGTCTATAGTCTTAACTGATTCTCTAAAAAAGTTGTTGATTGAAACTGCATTTCAGCTTCATGGTGCGGCTAAACGTAAATTTATGGCACAAACAGTCGTGAAATTAGGTTTTGGGGGACAAAGGTTAGCACAACGAGAGTTGGCATGGAATCGAGACACAATTCGTAAAGGAATTAAAGAACTAACAACTGGCATTACTTGTGTTGATAATTACTCCGGTAAAGGACGCAAGAAAGCAGAGGAACATCTGATTACTCTTTTAGAAGATATAAAAAATATAGTGGATCAAGAAAGCCAAATTGACCCGAGTTTTAAAACTAGAAGATTGTATACTCGATTGACTGCTGCACAAGTGAGAAAGCAGCTAATAGAAAAGTACGGTTATAGTGACGAACTTTTACCCACATCAGAAACGATTCGAGTCAAATTAAATGATTTAGGTTACAACCTCAGACGAGTGAAGAAAGTTTTACCTCAAAAAAAATTCCTCAAACCTCAGCAATCTTTGAGGAATTAGCAATCGTTAATCAAAATGCGGACTCAGATCCAAGTATTTTACGCTTAAGTCTAGATGCCAAGGCTCGTGTCAACATTGGTACATTTGACCTAGGCGGTAGAAACAGAGTAAAAACCGAAACTTTTGACCATGATTTTCAACCGAAAACTACCGTAACTCCTTATGGTATATTCATGCCAAAGTTTGACGAATTGTTCTTATACTTTACAGAGTCAAAAGTCACAAGTGATTTTATAGTTGATGTTTGAGAGGACTTTTGGTTGGGAGAGAGACATCGTTTTTCTCAGGTTGAAACACTAGTTCTCAATCAAGATAATGGCGGCGAGAATAGTTCTCGCCGCACCCAGTTTATGAAACCTATAGTAGAGTTTGCCCACAAGTACTCACTAAACATACGTTTAGCGTATTATCCTCCATATCATAGTAAATATAACCCCATCGAGAGAACATGGGCAGTATTGGAAAATCATTGGAATGGCAGCATTTTAGATGAAGTAGAGACGGCTTTAAACTTTGCTAAGACTATGAAATGGAAAGGTAAAAATCCAGTGGTTAAGCTAATTCATAAAACCTATGAGACTGGGGTAAAGCTGACAAAAAAAGCTATGTCTCAAATTGAAAAACAAATCGAACGCTTAACCAATTCTACTCATGAACTTTATCCTAATTTGGGGAATTGGTTTATTGATATCTGTTTTGGGAAAATTTAATTAGTTTGGCAAAAGCATTTATCAAGTTCTAAATCATATTCAATCATCACTATTTCACTTTTCCACAAAGGACTCTTGTGTTAACTCTTCATGACTAATTGAGGGGGGAGAAAGGGTTGCCGTCGGCAACCCTTTCTCCTCCCTCATAATGATTATCATTATGATAAAAATGCTGTCTTTTGTTTTTTTTGGAATATTTTATTCTTTGGAAGTCCCTAAAGTCCAGACATTAGCGAACGCACCATCTGACGAGGGTTGAAAAAAATCGGATTCACGCGAAAAAAAAGACTTATGGCTACCGTGAACGGGATGAGGACAAACGGCGGAAGTTGCTCAAACAGCTAGCCGCAGTTGAGCGTGAGTTAATTGTGTATGCCGACGAAGCTGGCATGGATCAGCCGGAGGACTATGGTTACGGCTACAGTCCCCAAGGAAAACGGTTCTATGATCTCAAATCGGGTCGGAGAACGGGGCGAGTTAATATGATTGCGGCGTTGTGTGCTAAGCAGTTGCTTGCCCCATTCACAATTGAGGGGGCTTGCAACCGCCAGGTTTTTGAAACCTGGTTAGAAACATGCCTGATTCCAACATGAAAACCAGGGCAGAAGCTGGTGATCGACAACGCCACTTTTCACAAGGGTGGACGTATTGAGCAATTAGTGCAGGCTGCTGGTTCGTAGTCGCGTACTTCCCACCTTACTCTCCTGACTTGAACAAGATTGAACCGTGCTGGTCTTGGCTCAAAAGTCCCATCCGCAAGCAACTAGAGGACTTCCCTACCTTGCGGGCAGCGATGGAGCATATTCTGAGCTTAGCGTCCTAACCAACCTGGCGCTTGCTATAATACCAAATTGCGTTCAACACCTCACCTTTGCCCCTACCGTGCACACACATCTCCCTGAAAACCTCACCTTCGCTTTTTGCTACGCTAAAATCTTTCTCTTTCCTTTCTTTCCCTCTCCTTAATAAGGAGAGGGATGCCCGATAGGGCAGGGTGAGGTCTTTCAATAAGGAGAGGGATGCCCGATAGGGCAGGGTGAGGTAAACACGTATGAATGCAACCCGCGTATAAATTTTAAATCCAATGACTCAACCCATTATTTGGATACACGGAGACTGTCTAAGTCCGCGAAACCCCGCACTCGAAGAATATCCCGAAGCACCCGCCATCTGGGTTTGGGACGATGCTTTAATAGAAGAATGGCAACTGAGTTTGAAACGCCTTGCCTTTATCTACGAATGCTTGTTAGAATTACCTGTTGTGATTCGCCGTGGCGATGTTGCAAAAGAAGTTTTAGCCTTTGCCAAAGAGCATAATACCAACAAAGTCGTGACAGCAAACAGTCCTAGTCCCCGGTTTGATGCTATCTGTGATGAAATTGAGCGTTCTGTAGAACTAGAAGTCTTTGAAGTAAAACCGTTTTTTGATTACGACGGCTATATTGACCTCAAGCGCTTCTCCCGCTACTGGAAAGTTGCCCAAAAGTATGTGTTTGATTAGACTTGCAGGACAGAATTTGTAGCGATTTTTTACAAGTTCTGGAGCATGGGTGAGTTGAGTTCAACAGAACGCAACTGAGTATTATTTGAAGCAATGAATCATCTTGAATTGGGTGCAAAAGCTTGATCATTCTTGGTCGGTATTTTAATTTCTCTCAACTTGTAAACCTCACCAACCCCATCTTTAATGGAAACTCTGCTCAATCGCCACATCTAGAAAGTTACCTGTATTTTCCCGTAAAGAAGTATCTACTCCTTTATCCATAGATGCAGTGTTAGAAATGACACACATTGAACTTGCATAAAAAATTGTAGTATAACAAAGAACAACAATTGTGCCGATAGTTATGGATATAGTAGTCAGATATACAAATTTTTTGTTCAAAGCTTTGGAAAACATCAAGAATGCCCTTTGAAGAGAAGAGTGTATATCGGGAAAATGATGTTTCAGCTAATGTAACATTAGCTGAAACATCGCCTAAGATGGATCGTGCTAAACATACATCATCCTATGAAATGACCGTATTGGATGATTTCTGAAAAATTTTTAAAATACGGATATCAGACCAACACAAATAACAAACAGCTATTTGTAAAGTAGCTAATCAAATTTATTGAAGCTAGAGAGAAAAGTCATGATTTTAGTATGACTTGAGTCACATTTTGATGAGAAAATTATACTATAGTATCTTTCTTTAGACGAAAAAGTGACTTTAAATACTTAAAAATAACGAAAATATGATTCCAATTTCAACTCTTTTTATCGGGCTTAATGGTTTGATTGCTCTTTTGCTCACCTACATTGTGATGATGGAACGAACAAGAACAAGGCTGTGGCATGGTGAGTCAAAGGAAGATGTGGCGAAACAACGCGATCCGCTGATAAATCCAAATGTTGTTGCAGCTACAGTCGAAAAGTTACCGACAAAAATTATTCCTGATAAAGTTGAAGACTAGTACAGCACGGCGTAAATAAACCAAGTATTAGACAGCTAACACTTTACCCTTATATGTCCACTGAAAAGGTTTAGCCATTGTTTTATTAAAGTAGTCGATAAATTCAAGAATTCGGGTTTTTAGGTCATCCTGACTCTTGAAGCTAGCACGCTGAAGTAACTTACGAACCAAAATACTGAACCAAATTTCAATCTGGTTGAGCCAAGAAGAGTGTTTAGGGGTGTAATGGAAAACAATTCGATGTGTTTTGTCACTTAAAAAAGCAGCACGGGATTTCATGGATTTGAGTATTCCCCTTTTTCCTTTAATACCCAGATCGATATTCAAACCTTCTTTTTCTGCAACCAAACGAACCAGCGATTCAGACTGATGCGTATTCAGACAATCCATGATTAGATGCCATTTTTTAGCATTGGGTTCACTTTCAATGATTCGACGAATATTGAGAACAAAATCAACTTCTGTTCGAGAATCTCCACAAGTAGGCTCGATAATCTTACCAGTAGCGACATCAAAATTAGCAATTAAACTCTGTGTACCGTGACGAATATACTCAAACTCCCTTCTTTCAACTTTACCAGGTCGCATCGGTAAATCTTTTTCTAGACGCTCTGTAGCTTGAATACCCGTCATTTCATCAATTGATATTGTACGCTCTGCGTTTTGATAACGTTCAATCGCACTTATGTATAAACCAGTAATATCTTCAACTTTTACGTCAAATTCTTCGTCCTTAGGGGGGGGTTAACCAGTAACTACTCTGGTGGGGTTTAAGTTCTGCCTCTTCTAGTAATCTTCCAACATGGCGGACAGATATGCTTTCAATAATCCCTTGCTTTATAATTTCGTCTGCTAGTTCTCTTGGTGTCCAATGACTTATTGGTCGTCCGTAGTCTTCGGGTTTTGAACATGCAAGGGCAAACAGTTTGATTACTTGCTCCATACTAAATTTTACTGGTGCCCCAATACGCTCCGAATCTCGTAGTCTCTCAAAAGTAGGCAACTTTTTATCGCTAGTTTTAAACCATCGGTTTCGCCATAAACGAGCCATATCCAGACTTATATTTAATGTTCGAGCAATTTCGCCATTATTTTTCCCCTCTGACGCTAGAAGAATTATTTTTGCACGTAGTACTATTTGTTGCCCTGTATTGTGTCGGTTTACCAACTCTTGCAGTTCTGAGCGATCGCCATCGCTTAAGTTTAATTGTTTTGGAGCTAATCCTGCCACATCCTAATTCTCCGCTTCTCAGCAAAAACTACTTTTAATCTAATTACTCATTCTCCCACAGTAATACCTGGTTAACTTACGCCGTGCTGTACTAGGAATTGGGCAATTGTTGTTGGGATTAATCACTATGAAAACCTGCGCTCGCTAAACTTTGCCAAGCGAGATGCTTCTGTCATGGCAACTTGGTTTGAACAAGAAGCCAGGTTTGATCAAGTTTTCGTTTTTACTGACGATTCTCCCCCAATTCCAGCCAATCCGCCAATTCCCACTCAACCGACTTTCGGACACTTACGGCGATTTTTACGGGCACAATTTGATAATCTTGAATCTCCTTTATTAAAACCAGAAGATAATTTATGGTTTTTCTTTGCAGGTCATGGCAATCGATATAAAGATAAAGATTATTTAATGTTCTCGGACAGTGACCCAGGTGATGTAGAACATACAGCAATCCCTGTTGATTATATCACCCAAAGATTGCGCCGCAGTGGCGCTGATAATGTGGTGTTATTTTTGGATGCTTGCCGAGATGAAACTAGTCGGGGAGGATTAGGAATTGGTCAACAAAGATATCCGGGAGTCATTACCTTTTATTCCTGCACAGCTAACCAAAAGTCTTGGGAAATTGATGAATTACAACATGGTTCATTTACCCATTCGCTATTACAAGGTTTGCGAATTCAAGGAGAAGCTAATTGTGCGACGGTAGAGCGTCTAGAACAATATTTACGTTATCAAGTTCCTGAGTTGAATGCTCGCTATAAAAAGCCTGCACAAAATCCTTATCTCCAGGCAGAACCGCCCTACAAAATGTATTTCATTTTATTAGAACAAACTGCCACACTTAGAGATGTAGAACCGTTGAAGTATCAAGCATCTCAAGCTGAAAACAAGGGTGATTTCTTATTAGCAAAACAATTATGGGTGAGAGTTTTGGCTGTATCCCGTGGTGATTGGGATGCTGTTGATGCTATTGAAAGGATTGCTGTGCGTCAGCGAGGAAACTTTGAACCGAGAAGCTCAACTATCGTATGCTGCGTGGTGGTTCTTGGGGCAACGGTCCCGGGTACTGCCGTTCGGCGTTTCGCTACTACCTCGTTGCGGTCGGCTGGGACAACTTCAGTGGTTTTCGCGTTGCGTGTTCTGCCGCGTGAACTCTTTAGCCCTTTATACTTTTATTCTTTTTCCCTTTACCCTTCTTTTCTTTTCTCTTTTTGAGTGTAGCGTAAGCGCAAAGCGCACGCTAAGAGCGAACGCGCAGCGTATCCCCTTGGGACTCAGCGGAACGATCTAATTTTTTTTGCCAAACCGCTGTTTTTTTATTTGCTTGTTTTAGGGTAGTGTTACGCAGAGCGTATCAACCAGTAAATTATCCTCTCCAGAAACCGCTACTTTTGTCTTCGATTTCAAAAGTTTGTAGTTGATTGACTTTTTTGGTTGATTACTTTGTCCTGCACTCACATACTTGATTGCGAGATTAATGGTATTTTATTTTTGCACAAACTCCTTTATCGCAATCGCGATGCAAGCTATGACACTCAATTTATATTTACTGCGACATGGAGAAACTACTTTTAGTCAAAGTGGTGAATTCTGTGGTGAAACTGATGCACAGTTGACATCCGAAGGGATGCAGATGGCATCCAGTTTTGCCGATGTTTATCACAAATTGAAGTGGGAAGCCGTTTATGTTAGCCCGATGAAGCGCACAATTGCAACTGCTAAACCATTTTGTGATGCTATCGGTATGGATATGCAGTTGCGTGACGGACTTAGAGAAGGTAGTTACGGCGAATGGGAAACTAAGAGTAAATCGTTTGCCCAAGAGAATTATGCAGAAAACTATGTAAAATGGTTGACAGAACCGGCTTGGAATGCGCCATTAGGTGGAGAAACTGCGGTAGATATTGCTAACCGTTCTATGCCTGTAATTGCTGAGATTCAAGAAAAACATCCCCAAGGTAATGTTTTAGTAGTATCCCATAAAGCCACGATTCGGATTCTGCTTTGCAGTTTACTAGGAATAGATTTGGGACGCTATCGCTATCGGGTGAATATTTTGGTCGCGTCGGTAAGTATGGTTAAATTTGACGTTAATGGTCCTCTTTTAGAAATATTAGGCGATCGCCATCATATACCCGATCATATTCGCTCTCGTCCGGGAACATAATACTCGCTTGGGAGAAACAGCGATCGGCAAGTACGGGCGAGTGTAAACTGGCGCTTTAAAACAAAGGACGCACGGAATAAATTTGAACGATTATATCCTTCTGTTTATCAAATGTTCCTGAGCGACCAAACAATTCAAAATTCAAAATTCGCTCGTTCAAAAACCAAGAAAGAAATAATTTTGAAATTAACAACTGGGGTGCGAGCCCCAATATTAGATATGGAAAAAGTAAAAAGCAAAGCATCCTTGTTTCAAGCCCCTAACTTTAGTTATGGGGTTCTTAATTTTGAATTTTGAATTTTGTTAGCGCAGCGGGACGCAGTCCATTTTGAATTGTTTCGTCCCTTTGTCTGCTTGGGGAATACTTCAACCTTGAGGTGACAATAAAATTGCTGAATAAAAAACCTACTGAGGTGAAAAAGACAACTGCCCACACTATTAGTTGCGTTAACAAGCGCAACAAAAATTCTCGTAAATATCCAACTTCACTAAACCAGAAAATTTCTGCTCCTAGGTGGCAAGTTAAATTAAAAAACAGCCATAGACCCAACAGCAGGATAATTAGTCGATACCCTTGTTTGAATAAGACACCAACCATTGATTTATGACGAACGTCTAACAAGCGTTGATTTTGTGGAACTTAATAATTCCTATCATTTCACATCTTCAATTGACACAAAAGCAACAAGGTTGATAAAATTCTGAAAAATTCAACCTGAAAATTAAAAAACAATTTTTTTATGATAAAGCAAAACTGTGGTGCTTGGTTAAGTGGACTGACATTTATCGGTCTTTCCCCCTTAGTTATTGTGGCTGGACAGATTCGCGCATCGGCTGCTTGTCCGGTTCCAGACTCCATTTCAGATCAAGCTACCGTTATTGCGTCGTTCTTGAACTCTGAATGTACAAAACAAACGCTTACCCAAGAAACAACTTATTATCGCTATTACAATAATGATAACACCTATAAATTTGGTAGATATTTAACAAGTAATTTTTATGACAGTAGTAATGGTAAAACGACATTAGATGTCATTCAAGAGTTGGCTTTAGCTCAATACTTCGGACCTCCTCCTAATTTAGCGCAATTGAGAGAAACAGTAACTCTACCAGCTGGTTTAGATGTCTACATTGGTATTGCAGGTCCTCAACCTCCTAATGTTTGCTACCCAGGTGGTGCCACACAAGCTTTTATAGAAAATACAAGAACTCCAGGTGTCTCATTTGTTTTTGATGGCAATGTACCTGATGGAAGTTCCTTGTCTGCAAATTGCTATAGTGCTACTGGAGCCAAACCTATTCCCGAACCTTCTCCTCTGTTTGGCATAGGTGTACTCGCAACAATTGGTTTTGCTGCTGCTTTCAATCGCACTTTAATAGAGTCTAAAACGAAACAAATAGCAAATAGTTACTAAATGTGAGAGCGAGAACAAAGCTACGATCTGAAATACTTAGCACCTGTATGGGTTTGTGACTTCAACTCATCGGAATGTTGCTTTATTGGCTGCTGCTTGGCACAAGATGGACACAAAAAAACCCCCACAACTATATCTGATTGTAGGGGCTTACAACTACTATGAACAAGATGTGCGAGGAATTCCCACCCAAGGATAGCGGGTACATGCGTGCCATCTTTATTTATTTAGGGATGGGTGAACTGGTGTTATGCACTCTTTAACCCAGTTCGGTGGAATTCCTCACCCGCTTATGCGGTGCGATAGTTCACGGATGAAATCATCTATACCATAAGTCCTGATCGCCAAATTTACTAAGTAACCGCCATCTTCCCCGAAGGAATACCAACTGAAGGTAGGCGTTGTTTGAAAAATGCGATATCGCGTTTCATATCTTTGAGGCCGAAACGGGTAAGCTATTGAGTGCAGAAGTTGGCTGCAAAATAGAAAATTATCACCTCTACCAGGTACTGCTAGCTATACGACTTGCTCGCCCGCCTCTAAGTTAAATAACATTTGTAAAGTTTGCATACACCTGCGTCTTGCTTCAACATCTTGCTGAGCTCGCAGCTGCACCATTGGGTCGTGTAAAATTTTGTTAACAATGCCTCGTGTCAAGGCTTCGATGACTTCTTGATGTTTTTCGCCGAATTCTGAACCTAATCTCGACAATGCTTTTTCTAGTTCTTGTTCGCGGATAGTTTCAACTTTATTTCGCAAACAACTAATTGTGGTGACTGTTTCGAGCGATCGCCACCAAACATCAAAAGCTTCCGTCTCCTGTTCTAAGAGTCCTTCTGCTTCCTGCGCCATTTTGCGGCGACTTTCTTGGTTTTGTGCAACGACTGCCTTTAAATCATCCACATTAAACGCCTGTACGTTTGCCAATCCGTTAACATCAGCATGAACGTTACGTGGTACGGAAATATCAATCAACATCAAAGGTTGCCTGGGTTCCAAAACCATCTCTAATTTAGTGCGGTCAATAATCGGCTCTAGAGAAGATGTGCTTGTAAACACTAAATCACTTTCGGTAATCACGCTCATCATTTCCGAAAGCAAGCAAGTTTTGATTGGTTGTCCGGGGAAGTGCTTTGCCAATTCCTGCGCTCGTCCTAGAGAGCGATTTAAGATACAAATTTGATCAGCGCCTTTGGATAGTAGGTGTTGTACTAGCAACCGTGACATTTTGCCAGCACCTAAAATTGCCACCCGAGATGCCGTTAAATTTACCAATTTCATCTGCGCTAACTCCACAGCCGCCGAACTGATGGAGACAGCGCCAGTGCCAATGCTGGTTTCGGTGCGAACCCGTTTGCCTGCTGTAATGGCTTGTTTAAATAAGCGATTTAAAACTGTTTTTATACCGTTGAACTGCTGCCCTAGTTTGTGAGTGTGTTTCACTTGAGCCAGAATTTGACCTTCTCCCAAAACCAGGCTATCTAAACCAGAAGCAACACGCATCAAGTGCATCACTGCATCTTGATGGAGTAAAACAAACAAATCTTGCCGTAAAGATATGACTGGTAGTTTACTGTGTTCAGAAAGAAACTGAGTCACTTCCCGAATTCCCTGTTCGGTTTCTTGAGCAACAACGTAAATTTCCAAGCGGTTACAAGTGCTTAGTATTGCGACTTCTTCAATATGAGGATAGCTGAGCAAGTGCGCGATCGCACCTTCAATTTGTGGTTCTGGAACACTCAACTTTTCCCGAACTTCTACCGGGGCTGTTTTATGGCTTAACCCCACCACTGCTATATTCATTTGCTAAATCTTAGTTACTAATTGAGAATTGGGAATAGGGTAAAGGGAAAAGGGGTTACCCTTTTCCCTTTTTCAAAAATTAGTGCAATTGCAATTCCTTAGGTTGTTTATCAAACATGTGGATAGTGTCCACAAATCGGGCAGTACGCGATTGGTTAGAAATTACCAAGCTTTGAGTTCTTGCGCCTCCTGCGAAAAAGCGGACACCTTGCATGAGGTTACCAGTCGTAATTCCACAAGCGGCGAATAAGACGGTTTCACCAGATGCTAGTTCATGAGCATCGTAGACCTTATCGGGGTCATTGATATTCATAGACTTGAGCCGGTCAAGGTTGGCTTCCTTGCTTTCGCCAATCAAACCAGTCTTGACGATGGCTGGATCGTAAATGAGTTGACCTTGGAAGTGACCACCCAAAGCACGCATTGCAGCGGCGGAAATAACGCCTTCTGGGGCAGCACCAATTCCCATCAGGGCATGAATGTTGGTTCCAGCAAAACCACAGGATATGGCTGCGCCCACGTCACCATCAGAAATGAGTTGAACTCTTGCTCCTGCCTCTCGGATTTCTTTGATCAAGTCGTTGTGGCGTTCACGCTTCATCACCACGACAACAAGTTCGTCGATGCTTCTATCTAGACACTCAGAGAGAATCTTCAGGTTTTCAGTGGCAGATTTGTTGATGTCCACCTTGCCCTTAGCCGCTGGGGGAGCTGCTATTTTCTTCATGTAGAAGTCAGGGGCGGCAAACAAACCACCTTTTTGGGAAATTGCCAAAACAGCCATTGAGCCTGGTTGACCATAAGCTACAAGGTTAGTACCTTCACACGGGTCAACAGCGATATCAATTTCAATCAGTTCATCAGGATTACAAAAATCTTTGGCATCTGGCTGGCTACAAATACCAACTTCTTCCCCGATATAAAGCATGGGCGCGTCATCGCGTTCGCCTTCCCCAATCACGATCCGACCACGCATATAAATTTTATTCATCCGTTCCCGCATGGCTTCTACAGCCACTTCGTCAGCGGTATTTTTTTCGCCTTTTCCCATCCAGCGTGCGGATGCGATCGCGGCTTGCTCAACAACTTCAATAATTTCTAACCCAAGTGTATTTTCCACAAACTCTGCCCTCTCGGTTGCTTGATTTTGCGTCGTTCTAGAAACCTGTTTCAGTTTTCAAGTCTACCAAAGGGCGGATACCTGTGGGGATACTTATGGAAAATAGTATCACTATCCCCTATGTTAAGTTTTGCTTCTTCTTACTTGCCATAGCACTAAACGACACATTTTATTACCCAGATCATATACCAAAAACTTTACACAAAATTATGTTTTTTTGATAATTTCACTTGACTTTTGCAATCAAGTTTATACCAAGTTGCACTCAAAGGTATCTCTAGACCAATACAGTTGGTGATCAGTCTTTTTCTCTCCCAAGCGCTCAAAAACTGCCTGCCTCAACGCATAAATGTTTTCAGTCAACCCTATTACACCAGAGGCTCGACTTCTCAACCCTCGTTACTAGGCTGAGCCTGGTAACGAGAATATAGAGGCTCTGCCTCTGGTTAAGAATGCTGGAATATTTCATCAGAACTTTCTAGGAACTTTACCTAAATTTAGCTGAGTTTCGTTGTATCTACATATCGGCAACTGATTTTATGACCTAGGAGTGAAAGTCTGGCAAGTGAACACCACTTTGCTGTTTGTAATAGTTTTACTTGACTTTTGGAATGAACTTTGTTCCTAATTGCATTCCAACGTATCTTTAGACTATTGCTGTCAAACAAAACACTAAAAAAAATTTCTGAAAGAAAACCATTTTAAAGAACGGAGAAAAATTTCTATGTCAATTGAAATATCAATCGCATTATTTTCTTATCTTTTGGGTGTTATTATTCAATGGGTTGGATTTAGACCAAAATTCAGAGAATTAGACGAATACGCAAATTTTCCCATAATTTGGACAGCCAAAAAAGTCACAATGATTGCTTGCTTTCTGGAAGCTTTGACCTGGCCTTATAGTTTGATTTTAGAGAATGAACTTATCCTAGAAAAAAACGAAACCAAGTAAAAAAACTCTGTAAGGTTAGGCAACACAAAAAGCTCCTGGTTTCCTACACCTCCACCCCCTACCTTTGTAAGACACCCCTATCCCCCTGCACCCAAGCGCTCTGTTGTGCCTACCATGAATTAGGCTAAATAATAGATGGTAATGATTCACAAAAAACTTTAAAAACATTATGCTGAACTCTCTTAACACTCTACTAGGTCGCCATCCTGAGCGCATAAAAGCCAATGTTGAAATCTACACCTGGCAAACTTGCCCATATTGCATTCGCGCTAAGATGCTGTTGTGGTGGAAAGGAGTAAAATTCACGGAATACAAAATCGATGGTAACGAAGCAGCCAGAGTAAAGATGGCAGAACGTGCCAATGGACGCCGCAGCGTACCACAAATTTTTATTAACAATCAGCATATCGGTGGTTGTGATGACCTTTATCAGCTAGACACGCAAGCTCAATTAGACCGTCTTCTTAGTCAGTCGGCTGTTTAGGTGGTTCTGCAATCAGAATATGTCTCTCGATTACTCAGAATATATTATACATCGGCAATGGATGAGTCGCGCCTTAGACTTAGCACAAATAGCGGGTGATGCAGATGAGGTTCCTGTAGGTGCTGTTGTTATTGATTCGTCTGGAAGTTTGATTGCAGAAGGAGAAAACAGAAAAGAACGTGACAATGATCCTACCGCTCACGCAGAAATTATTGCAATTAGAGCAGCAGCTCAAAAGTTACGAACTTGGCGTCTTAACCAATGCACCCTTTACGTCACTCTAGAACCGTGTCCGATGTGTGCAGGTGCGATCGTACACGCACGTCTAAAACTTTTAGTCTATGGAGTGGATGACCCCAAAAGTGGTGCGATTCGTACCGTTGCCAATATCCCCGATAGCCCTGCTTCTAATCACCGCCTGCGTGTGGTTGGGGGTATTTTAGAATACTCCTGTCGTCAGCAGTTGCAAGCTTGGTTTGCTAGACGGCGACATATTTCTAACTAACGGACAGAGATAAAACTGTCCAGGGGGTGCTACACAAGTAACGGAAGAAAATCTACGGTGTAACTAGCAAAGTCTTGAATGTATTCAACCTAACAGCCAGTAGCCACTGTCATGATTTCCTTAAACTCTTGCTCTGATACTCCGTGTGATCATCCTGCTACTACGCCAGAAAGTGCTAAGGTGGCTCAAATAACAACTTCTCAGATTTCTCCTTGGTTAAGTCCCTTAATGTATTTCTTGGGAGGTCATGTTGTTCTTCCATTTTTCTTTGGAGAAATTAAAGTCACTGGACAAGAAAATCTTCCTCAAACTGGTCCTGTTATTCTAGCTCCCACACATCGAACACGTTGGGATTCGCTGCTATTATCGTATGCAGCTGGTCGCTGTGTAACTGGACGAGATTTGCGATTCATGGTCACGATTACTGAATGCCAAGGGTTACAAGGCTGGTTTGTTCGACGTTTAGGGGGGTTCTCTGTAGATCTTCAACGTCCCTCAATCACAACTCTCCGTCATAGTATTGAACTTCTTAAGTCGGGCGAAATGTTAGTGATTTTCCCAGAGGGGGGCATTTTTCGCGATACGAATCTTCACCCATTAAAGCCAGGAATTGCTCGTCTGGCTTTGAGTGCTGAATCTAGTCATCCTGGGTTAGGCATAAAAATTATACCCATCAACATTAATTACAGCGAACCTTACCCTACATGGGGTACGAATGTAAGTCTTCAGATTGGAAACGCAATAGATGTAGCAAATTACACTAAAAGCTCCTTAAAACAAGATGCCAAGCGTCTTACTGGTGATTTAACTATGGCTCTCCAAAAATTTAGCCATCAGGAATCATACATCACTCCTCGTGCATTTGCAGAAATTGCGAATAGTTAACGCTCATGTACACTTCGTGACAAAATCTGCTGAGCTTAGGGGTAATTGAGTCAATTTCTAAATCTTCTTTTAGTCCCATCAAGCAATTACCATTCCTCCTTGAAAAATCAGAGGAATTTTTGCGTTCGTTCATAGGAGCAATTTAGGTACTATCCAGAAAGCTTTGGGAACCTGATTTCATTGATGTTCAGTCTAAATCAGGGAAACTGAATATGAGACTTTGTTTTGCCAAAGTTCAAAACAGAGTTAAGATACCCCAAGTTTCCATAACTGTTTTTTTAGTTACCTCTTTAAATGACCTCATGAACTCGTCT
Organism: Brasilonema octagenarum UFV-OR1; assembly: GCF_963888615.1. Classification (NCBI taxonomy): domain Bacteria; kingdom Bacillati; phylum Cyanobacteriota; class Cyanophyceae; order Nostocales; family Scytonemataceae; genus Brasilonema; species Brasilonema octagenarum. The sequence continues at coordinate 37,657 of NZ_CAWPKW010000093.1, forward strand.
GCAACCATTCTTATATTTCGCTTCACTTCCTTAGCAGTGATAGCAACGCTGGGTCTGTTATCACCTGTTCATGCTCAAGTACAGTTACCCACTGGATCTAACCAACAACAACCCATTGATCCGAACGATCCAAATAACCTTCGTCCCACAGCGCAAAATAACAGCCTTTTGAGCCTTGACGGAGGGAAGCGTCTCATGGCAGAGGCAAGTAATGCAGTTTCTTCTCAAAACTACGACACCGCAGCAAAGAAACTTCAAGAAGCACGATCTGTGTTTAATCAACTGTCTAATTTCTATCAAGAATTAAATTCTAGTTTTTCTGGAATTGACAATAGAGTTGCTGATGCTCAACGAAAAAAGGCGCTAGAAACAGCCCAAATGCGAGATGAAGCAACCTACCAGCTAGCATTGGTACATAGAGCGCAAAATAAGCCAGAATTAGCTGTACCGTTACTTGTTCAAATAGTTAAGAGTCAAAACCCCACACGTGATTTAGGTAAGAAAGCATATCAGCAGTTATTGGAATTGGGCTTTGTGGATGCTCCGTTTTCTACAGGGGCTGGTAGCGCTTCCTCCTCGCCCTCTGATGCTTCCTCTTCTTCCCCTCAAAAAAATCCTCCAAAGAACCCTCCAAAGAACCCTCAAAAGAAATAATCGAATTACCTTTGTCCTTTGCTCACTACTGCCCCTAATCCCCACTTGTCATTCATCGAAATGATAAGATGAGATTATTGGCGGTGGTGAGAAGTTTTGATGTTTGATACCGAGTTGGGTTTTGAGGATGTTATTCTATGGTCAAGCCTTAGAATCTCGCCGCCTGCCAAGCGCTAACGTGCACGTTCAGCGCCACTCGTAGTACCTCCTCATAAGGCACGCTTAACTGTATTTCGTTCGCTTTTCACGACAAGTTACCTCTTTGACTGCAACTTACTATAAGTCTCTATTAAGATAGATTTTAAATTGCCCAAATGCGGGAGTTACAATCCCTATTAAGCTTTGAAATGATTAGGAATTGCGATGATGAGTCCGCAGCAAGTAGAAGAAATGATCAAGATACAACTGCCAGACGCCCAAGTTCAAGTCCAGGACTTGACTGGAGGCGGTGATCACTATCAAGTGACAGTCGTTTCATCGCAGTTTGCAAATAAAGGACTAGTACAACAGCACCAATTAGTCTATGGTGCGCTTAAGCAAGCTATGTCAAGTGAAGCGATCCATGCCTTAGCACTAAAAACATATACTCCCGATGCTTGGGAAAATAATCATTAGTACTAATGATCCAAGGCGAAAGACAACACCAAGAAGTAGACTAAAAGCAAATCAGGAAACAAAAAGACCATGACGCCAGAACTTAAAGAGCGAATTGATCATTTAGTAAAACAAAACAAGATCTTGGTTTTCATGAAAGGAACCAAGTTAATGCCCCAATGTGGTTTTTCTAACAACGTGGTACAAATCCTAAATACGTTGGGAGTTCCTTTCGAGACGGTGGATGTTTTGGCTGACTACGAAATCCGTCAAGGAATTAAAGAGTATTCTAACTGGCCAACAATTCCCCAAGTCTATATCAACGGTGAATTCGTTGGTGGTTCGGACGTCCTTATTGAACAGTACCAAAAAGGCGAATTGCAGCAAATAGTGGAAGTAGCACTTGCTTCCTGAAATGAAGCATATTGCAGTTAGTTCTTAATAAAGACAGTCCTAGGTGCTGAGTATTGAGTAATGAGTGATCTGACTCATCAGTTCACTCATTATTCACAACTAATTACTTAGAACTGCTTCGTTCTCAATTGTAAAGAAGTATTTCTAAAAGTTCTCATCACGGCCACGCAGATAATTAAGTATGTTATAATTATCTGCGTTAAGGTACTGGTACTATTGCTAACAAAAGCAATATATTAATAGTAATCCAGTTGTGGTTGCGTCATTGTGAAGTTTGAAACATCGTGCAAGTAGCGATTAGCCTCCTCTTCTAAGCGATGAATCAGATACGGTTCAATAGCGTTACCGTGTTGCAGTGCGGCTATATAGCCATCCAAATACATCCGCATATCATCCATGCGATAACCGCGATTCCATAACTCGACGAAGGCGTCAGTGAGTCTTTGGTAATAGCGGATGGTTTGTGTGTCTTGGAGCATAACTGCTGTTGGAAAACTATCTGGAATAGAGGATTGTAATTTATTCGAGTACCTAAGGAAAGTCTCACTTTCAGTTTGGCATTAACTAAAAGACGATATCTCCCCCTAATGGAAAAATCTCGAGCGGCTACAGACTATCTCGATCCTATTCCATAAAACTGGAAATATGATTATCAGCTAAGCTATTGGTTATAATTGCCTCAACCAATAACTTCACTGATCTGGAGAATGTGAGTACCAATCTGTAGAGCCACATCGAATGTGTTTCCACCGCAAAGCAAAAAACTTTTTTTGCAGAGGTTAGCTCATTTTAGTGAGACTTCCTCGGTAAATGGCACCCATATCGAGAGCAGAGTTTGTAATCAAAAGCGTTTTCACTCAGTCTAACAAAAATTTAAGATTATTACTAACTTGGCTTTGGACAACGCGTTAATTAAACGCTTTTCCTGTATTGATATTAGTAAATATGAATCTAATAACAGTTGAGGTAACAAGGATTACAAAACCTAAGACATAGGCTTTGTTACCTTGAAATTTATGCACGCTAAGGGGTCTTGCCACCGTGGGTTCGGTTTGTATTGAAATCATTGAGGGAAATCCCCATCTGAGGTCATTGCTTGGTTGGCACCTGCAACAACTGGACTATCGGGTGCATCAAGCTGCAAGTATTTACCAAGCTAGAGAAGTGTTTTTAAGCCATCAACCGACATTGGTTATTCTGGATGCCGACTTACCTGATGGTGATGGTATTGAATTCTCCCGTTGGTTACATCGTCAACAACAGCCTCTGATTCTAATGCTATCTGCCCGTAATAATGAGGCTGATATTGTGGCTGGTTTAAAAGCGGGATCAGATGACTACCTCTGCAAACCTTTTGGGATGCAGGAATTTCTTGCACGGGTTGAGGCACTTATTCGCCGTAAGCGCACACCTGTTGCACCAGCTTACTTAGACTATGGTACTTTGCAAATTGATTTGGTACAACGTCGCGTTCGTATCCTCGGGGAGTTTATCGACTTGACACCTCAGGAATTCAGTTTACTTTACGTTTTGGCGCAAGCAGGAGGAGTTCCTTTAAGTCGATCAGAGCTGTTACGCCGCGCTTGGCCTGATGCTATAGATAATCCACGCACCATTGATACTCATGTTTTATCATTACGGAAAAAAGTAGAACTAGATCCCCGCCAACCTAGTTTTATTCAAACTATCCGTAATGTAGGATACAGATTTAACACGGAAGTTTTAAATGCTAATATTCCAAACTCGTCAACAAAGTTACCTAAAGAAAGATTCAGTAATCAACGTTCTATGCTTAGTACTCAGCGCTGAAACACAGGAACAAAAGGAGTAAATAATTCGCTAATTCAAAATTCAAATTCGTTTTGGGCTTTTGCTTGGGTTAACTTTTCTCTTAAGTTAACCCAACTTATTTCAGACGCTTCTTGATTGACAAGTAAGCGACCTTGTTGTAAGCATAAAAGCCGTGTACAAAACTTCTCAGCTAGCTCTAGCTGGTGATTGACCATAACAACTGTTGTTTGATAATTTTGAGCCAACTGGCTTAAAATTTCCATCAGATGCTCAGCCTGCTTTATATCTAAGGCAGAGGTTGGTTCATCTAACAATAAAATTTTTGGTTGAATGACTAAAGCACGGGCGATTGCCACAAGCTGTCTTTGACCCAAAGAAAGCTGCACCTCAGTCCGCGTTAACCATTCATCCGGAATTTGCAACTGTTCTATCCAGTGACTGACGCGTTGCTGAATTGTTTGTTTGGGTAAACCACGCAAAACCAGAGGATAAGCCAAAGCTTCTTTTACTGTCATTCCTAATAGCTTCGGTTCTTGGGATACGAGTGTTATTATGGAGCGTAGCTGCAACACAGGAATTTGCGAATACTCCTGATTTTCCAGATAAATTTTACCGCTTGTGGGTTCACTTAAACGGTTCAGCAAGCGTAATAAATAAGTTTTTCCTGCACCAGATGGTCCAACAATAGCAACGCGTTCCCCCTCAAATATCTCAAAGGAAATATCCTGTAATATTGGATATCCCAATTGGTTATCATGACTCTGGGTTTTCAGGCTGGCAAAAAGACTGACTTGTTCTAGTCGCAGTTGTGTTTTGAGGGTAAGTTTCCCCATCTGCGTGTCTTGTTGAATTTCCAAATTTAACCTTTGTTGTGGTAATTGTCCTTTTAGTCTCACTCCAATTTAGCAAGCCGCAGATAACGGATGTAGCAAATAGTTAGTCTTTGGGTTGTGCCCTTGATAACTTATTCGTTACATCCGCCGTACTGTAAATTCTCGATTGCCTACTTTAGGTGAAACTCTAATTTATGTTGCCTTGTGCTAACGCTGTGGTGATTGTCCAACCATCAACCAATAGCAGCAATAGCGTCATAAAAAGTAAAATTAAATACATCCACGGTTGTGCTAAGGGATAGACATCTGTCGTATCTACCTGTGTCTTCTGTTGCACAAATTTTACCAAACGGGCAAACCCAACCACACGCATTGGTAGCAAGTAAGCTTTTCCTTCGTGAGTCAAAAAGTAGTAAACGATTCCTCCTTGACCAGTTGTGCGGGGTTTTAACTCTTTTACTTGAGACCAAGGTAAAGACCAGCCTTTGCGGAAAAAACGTGGCACCCACTGAGGATAAGTTAGCTGAATTCCCTGGTCATCTACAATTACACGTTCACTCAACGCTGCATACAGACCAATAAAACCGATGATAATACCCACCCATAACAAAACTGGTGGTACGGGTGCTGCTGTTACCTGTGAGAGGAAAGGTAAGGGTGTGGTAAGTGCCACATATAGACCCAAAAGTGTGATCCTAATTAAAGGAGATAGTCGAAAAATAGAAGATGAAGTATCGGCTGAGTTTGCTGTCACGGCTCCATCATGATTATTGTGCTTTAAATTAATATTAGCTGGAAATAAGGTCAGAGTTTTTCTTCCAGATATTCGTTGGCAAATTAATCGTGAAGCGATCGCGTCATTTCCAATTAATTATGGTAAGTACTTTTGTACGACACTCCAGCCTGTTAACGATACCCAAGCAAAGCCAAAAAACAGGACAATATTAGCACTTATGTGGATACGTCTAGCCCAAAGTCGTCTAGCATTGATCAGCAATGCACTTCCAGCAGACAGCAAAACCAGCACCACTGCTGTCAAACCAGCAATCAGATGTGGCGAGTGTCCCAAAGAACCAAAGTGACCTAAAGTGCCAATAATGCCAATCAGTAGCAGAAGCAGCACTAAACTTACCATGCAACTGCCAATCATATAGTGAAAAAAATGCAGCCAGCTAGGTTCTTCTTGCTGTAGTCTTCTGGCACGAAACATCCAAACACCGGTTATCGCTAACAGTAAATAAGCTAGTAGCGATAAACCCATCGACCATGCTGCTATTCTCCACAGCCAAAGAAAAGAAGGTAGGCTCATAGTAAACATTGTAGATGGCACAGTCGAGTGATGGAGGCGATGAGGACATTCCATCCCCGCCGCACTCAGGGATGGGGAATTCCGTCGAACTACGTTAAACACAAAACAAAAGAGGGTTGCTGAACTCAGCAACCCTCAAACTAAGCAAAATTTGTTTTCTTAATCAACGGATACTAAACCAGCGACTTGTAAGGATTTTATTAAATCTCCGGTTATTGTATTAATGTGCACAATTGGTTTTTTATTGATAGGGTCCATAACTGATCCTGAATCTGTGTCAAACAAAAAACTGTTAGGTTCACTGATTGCAAGGCGATCGCACGGAATTTTATCCGATAAAATTGCACTTGCCATCATGCCGGTGTGAATTTCAAGTTGAGCTTGTTTTGGTGCTTCAAAAACTAACCTTTGTCCAGGAAAAACAACCCGTTCAAAGTACCAGTTAGGAATATTGGAGATGCGAGCCACCTGTATTTTACTTGTGGCATTTACGTAACAACAAAACAGTTTTCCCGATTGCTCAGGAGGTAGAGGATCTAATATTTGAGCCATAACTGCTGAGGAATTTTACGCCACTATTTTATATTACACCAGCAAACCTAGCACTGGCTGATCCCCAGTTGCTGTAACCCCGACTACCAACTGAAGTTTTCTAGATTATTTCTATCTTAAGATGTGCGAGTTTATGAAAAATTTGTAAAAATCTATGCCTTTTACGCAATTGTACATTATGCTCCCACAAATATAATGTTTCCTGGTTCACTAAAAAATCACAATTTTTGTGATTGACGTGTTTTCGCTAATTTTCTAAACCACAAATAAGGTATATGGATCATCACTTACCAAAGATAACTGGTGTTGTTGTAAAGCTATATGATGTATGAAAAAAAATTATAGAATCTCACCTCAGATACTAGAAATATGACAGCAAAATGTGCTCACCTAATTTTCACTGCTTTCAAGAAATACAGGGGTGTAGGGGTGTAGGGGTGTAGGGGAGGACAGTGCCGGGGTGAGGCAGTCTGGTCTTGGGGGTTTCCCGCATGAGGAACTGCCGAAAGGGTCTCCCGACTTGAGGCACCTGTCCGTTGAGCCAGTACTTGATGAGGCTCTCCCGACCTAGGTATTTGGCGTGAAAAAAGTGTTTTTTGCATTCATCGCGGGTGGTGTGAATTTTAGATTCAATATGAATCCAAAAATAGAGGCGTTAAGCGTAGCTCTGCCGTAGGCAATCGCCACCCGTGGCGCTGCTTTCAAGAAACACAATAGAATAATCAATAATCTGGGTGAATGTCAAGTAATATTAAGATATAGGACAAAAACAAAATAAACACTTCTTTAAAAGATATTGTTCTCGCCTTCCGTTGAAAACAGCAAGATAGAAGTTAGAAAATTTGTGATGGACAATCGAATTCTGTATGTTCGCCTTCCTTGTAACCCCATCTTTCCTATTGGGGTAGTTTATCTTGCAGATCACGTTCACAAGCTGTTTCCCACAATTGAACAGCGGATTTTTGATTTGGGGACAGTACCGCCTTTAGATTATGCCAGTGCTCTGGATCAGTGTATCGATGAATTCAAACCCACACTATTAGTGTATTCGTGGCGAGATATCCAAATTTATGCTCCTGTGGGTGGACGTGGTGGTAACCCATTACAATATTCCTTTGAAATTTTCTATGCCAAAAACCCCCTAGTGAAATTACACGGTGCTTTTGGCGGCTTACGGATGCTGACAAGTTACTATGGGGAATTGTGGCGTAACCTCGGATTAATCAAACGTGGTTTGAAACGTGCCCAAAAATATCATCCAGATATCCGCGTCGTTGTGGGTGGTGGTGCTGTGAGTGTATTTTACGAACAGCTTGGTAAAAGTCTACCAAAGGGGACAATTGTTTCTGTGGGTGAGGGCGAAACCCTGCTAGAAAAACTTTTAACTCGAACAGATATTACTTCAGAGCGTTGCTACACAGTGGGAGAATCTCAACCACGTACACGCCTGATCCACGAACAACCCACTCCAGTACAAAAAACTGCTTGTAACTACGACTATATCGAAAGCATCTGGTCCGAGTTTAGTTATTACCTACAGGAAGGAGATTTCTACATCGGTGTGCAAACCAAACGTGGTTGTCCCCATAACTGCTGCTATTGCGTTTACACGGTTGTAGAAGGTAAACAGGTACGTATCAATCCTGCGGATGAAGTTGTTGCCGAAATGCGACAACTTTACAATCGGGGCATACGTAACTTCTGGTTTACCGATGCCCAATTCATCCCCGCCCGAAAATTTATCGAAGATGCAGAGGAATTGCTACAGAAAATCGTCGATTCCGGAATGACAGATATTCACTGGGCAGCATACATCCGCGCTGACAACCTCGCACCAAAGACGTGTGAGTTGATGGTGAAAACAGGGATGAACTACTTTGAAATTGGTATTACCAGTGGTTCTCAAGAACTTGTTCGTAAGATGCGCATGGGCTATAACCTGCGAACAGTTTTACAAAACTGTCGCGACTTAAAAGCTGCTGGATTTAACGACTTAGTCTCTGTCAACTACTCCTTTAACGTTATTGACGAACGCCCCGAAACTATTCGCCAAACGATCGCCTACCACCGCGAATTAGAAAAAATTTTTGGTGCTGACAAAGTTGAACCTGCGATCTTCTTCATTGGGCTACAACCTCATACCCATTTAGAAGAGTATGCCTTTAAAGAAGGAATCGTTAAACAGGGGTACAATCCAATGAGCCATATGCCCTGGAACGCTAGAAAACTTCTCTGGAATCCCGAACCTCTCGGTTCCTTCTTTGGTGAAGTCTGCTTAGAAGCATGGCGACGGAACCCCAACGACTTCGGACGCGAAGTTATGAAAATTTTAGAGGAAAGAGTCGGTTGTGCTGATTTAGAGGAAGCACTTTGTGCACCCCTTGAGGTGAAAGAGAAAAAATTGCTTGCAGTATCATAACTTTTGTCCCCCGTTAACTCTTCCTATTTCCAGCTAGCGGGGGAACATAGTGTTTTTAAAATTTTTCTAAAACCATCACACTGCGTGCATCATTAATTATCTTGTAAATCAAATCTTGGAACGCTGGATATTCTTGAGCACTATAAACATCCTTTTGGAACGTTAAATTGCGCTGAACTCGAATGTATCCGTTGCCTACTTCATAACGGCATTTGTATTCTCCAGCAGCGTTTGAGAAGCTTCTATTTTCAGGTAAATGACTGATTTTATATCCAGTAGGTAGTATAATTTTGTACTCCCAACTTCCATTCCCTGCTCCCACAACCAGGGGATACGAACGCTTATTAAATGTGATAAATCCGCGCAGCGATTGTGGATTTATCGTACTAACTCCAAAAGGCGTACTAAAATAAATTTGTTTGTCTATACTTACAGCATAAGGGCTTAGCCATTTGCCCTTGACTGTCACAGGTTGCTCCAGATTATTCAGGTCACTAGTTTCTAGCGTACCACTACCCCCTTCAGGAGTTGCAGCGAGGAGTTGATTGACAATTTGCTCTGGTTTATCGGAAGCAAAGTAGCGCCGAGATGGAGTGTTGAAACTTCCGAAGTATTGCACTTCACTTTGCCCGTTGATGCTTCCATCGTTAGCAATTGTGATTGTACTAGTCATGGAATAGCGATTTTGATTAGCAATGGATTTTGGCGTGTATGCAGTGAGACCTTTTTGTGTTGCCATCACTACAAATTTATTGCGTAAAGAAACATCCAGTTGTCCAAAAGATGCATAATTATCAGTCGGATTTGCAAAAATCTTGTAATCAGGTAGATAAATAATTGCATGATTAAACTGAGAACTTGTTGGTAATGGAACTGTTTGATATATCGAACCCCAGTTAACTAACACAGGCACAGAATTAATACCTTTCGCTTTTAGCAAGGTTTGCATTAAAAGCACATAATCTTTACAATCTCCATAACCATTTCGCAAAATTGCTGTGGAAGTATGGGGTATGTAGCCTGCAGATTCTGTCAGGTAAACGGCGACATATTTAATATTTTGAGCAACCCAGTTATAGATTAACCGTGTCGCTTCAATGCCTTGTTTGTCTCCCGTAATTTTGTCTGCCAGCCTTTTAATCTCTGGTGTCACCACAGCCTTGTCGTGCCAATCCCGCCAAACGATTTTACCCAGTTCCTCCCAACTATCAAGATTGGAAAACACAAAGACAGAATCAACATCTGTAGGATCAACCATGTCATTTTCAGACTGACGGGCTGGCTGGTTGGCAATCACAGCCGTAATTATCCTGCGATCGCCTTGAATTTTATCACTCACCACATAAGCACCCCGCTTTTTCCAGCGCAGTTTGAGTGAAGTTGGTATGGAGATTTGCACGGTTTCCTTAACCGATGACTCTCGAAATGATGGAGTCTCTATATCACTGAAGTCAATTGATGGCTTTTTCTGAGTCAGTTTCCATTTAACGAAGGTTTGGCTACCTACCATCAGTTTTGGAAACACCACAGTTGTTGTCATACTGTTGGAAAATCCGGGTGCATCCTGTGATTCCTGGCTTGGGCGGGTGAAAATATTTTCTTCAGTGACTTTGACTTTTTCCCCATTCGGTTGAATCACATAAGCCTCAACTAATTCCAATGATTGAGTGTCAGGAGAATAACTCTGGTTTGCCCGCTGCCAATCTTCAATTCCCTGTCGAGTTAGCAAAGTCATCCGTTGGGCAATCACTTCTGTATAGGTGTAGTCGAGATTGACTTGGTAGTGATTTTCATAGTTGTCCATTCTGGCATTTTCAACCACTGGTTTAGCCGGTGGAGTGGTTGGCTGTTTTTCCGTGGTAGTGCCTGCTGTTTTAACTGGAGTTTGAACCTTCCTGTTAAGAGTTTGGAAACTTAAAAGCTGTCTAACCTCAATGCCATAGGCTTTCATAGGCACTATGCTTAAGAAAATTCTGCTAATTAAAGTAATATTTAGTACTAGTATTGTTGTGACAAATTTCATCAGGAATTTTCGTATTTTTTATGGTGATAAACTTGTCAATAGTAATACAGTATCTTCAGTTGTCTGAAATCCTGTTCTTTGTAAGGGCACAGCGCATACCAATCCCTATGCCTACGGCTTGCGGCACACTGATCACAAAATCACCATTGTAGCCCTCAGTGCATTGGCGTAGCGTAGCCTTTAAACAGTAAACTAAAAAATAATTGGCGCAAACTTCAGATCAAATTCAAAACTCAAAACTTTCTCCTTTGTCGTTGCTTAGCGTCTTTGCGTTTCATTTGATTAAATACCATGTTAGAAGGCTCAATTTTACAAAAGCTAGAAGCAGCTCATCGCCATAGTAAAAGACCAATTCAATACGGCGTTTACTACAAAAACACCTTGGTTTCCTTGTGTCATGCTCTGGAAGACCACATTTTAACTGACGACAGTACACCTTTAGTCATCACAGCCTTCCAACAAGGAAAATGGTATTTGCAAGAAGCCGAAAGATATGCAGATATTGCTAAAAAATCTGGTCAAATCGCGATCATGGCTTCTCTGGATACAGGCTTTGCTGAACATCCCACAAGCCAGTTGCCCAATGTGAACCTGGTAGGATTAGATTCAACTGATCCAGTGGCGCAGGAATGGCACTTGATTATTCTCGCACCAGGATACACAGCAATGGTAATTTGTCAAGAACTTTCAGTCGCTGATTATGGTTCTAGCGGAGTACCTGCATCAGATGTAGAGCGGAAATTCTACGGCTTGTGGACATTTGAGCCAGAGTTAGTCAAAGAAACAGCAGAATTGGCAATTTCCCATATCGGAGAATATAACCCAGAACTGGCACAAAAACTCAAGGCACATAAACAGGCAATTCAGTCGCGTCTTGCAACACCAGAAGACTTGAGTGCAGTGGTTTCTCGGGTAGTAGAGTACCTCCAAACAGGGCAAGTGAACATTTCCGTGCCTACAGCAACTCGCCATCAAGCCTTGGACGGTAACCTGGTTTCCAACGAAATCCAAGCATTTTTACGGATGGCGCAAATTATTGATGCTACTGATACTACCAATCCAATGGCAGCCGCACAAGTGGTAGCGCTAGCAGAAACAATGGGGCAACTTTTGGATATTCCTGCATGGCAGATGAAACGTTTGCGTCTTGCAGCTTTGCTGCACCGTATAGATCCATTGCAAAGAGTAGAAAGCGTTCTTTCTGGTGGAACTTCTACACGCTACCAAGAAGATGCACCCACTTGTGCCTTGAGTTGTCCTTTGGTACCAGGAGCGCAAGTTCTGCGAACTATGCCACAATTGCGAGCGATCGCCCAAATTATTACACATCAAACTGAGTACTGGGATGGTACAGGTGAACCAGCCCGGTTAGTTGGAGATGAAATTCCTTTGGAGTCGAGAATTCTCGCATTAGTCGCGGATTTCCAATGGCGGCTGAATCACAAAGAAATGTCTCAGTTAAGTCGCGAGGAGATATTTGCTCAAGCTTTAGAAGAGTGCAGGCAACTGCAATCCTATCGCTTTGATCCTAAACTTGTAGATACATTGGCTTTATTAGTCATGGGTTTACAACAGGGACTGGATGTACCTGTGATGACACCTAAAGCTAGCACTAGTATGTGGCTACTCAATAGCAGGTTAGATAGCGAAAGCAAAACTAGTGAGCAGATTCGCACTTACGACAAATAATCATTTGATACAAAAGCTCACAGACGCTGAGAAACTCTTTGTACCTTTGTGTCTGTGTGCAAAATGTAATTATCTTGATAATCCATAATTTATATGAACATAGAAGAAATTCGATTAGGAAAACTCAAAAATCTGCCAGGAACAAATTTAGAGGACGAAGATTTATCAAACGCTGATTTAAGTCGCGTTAATCTTGCTGGTGCTCACCTTGTTGGCACAATTTTTACAGGTTCCAAACTCGAAGGTGGACATTTAGAAGGTGCAAATTTGATGGGAGCCAACCTCGTAGAAACTGACTTGCGGGCGAACCTTATGGGAGCGAACTTGATGCAAGCAGATTTGACAGGCGCTGACTTACGAGGTGGAAATTTGCGTGGTGCTAATTTAATGGGAGCAAGACTGAGTGAAGTCTCCCTTGCAGGTGCTTTCTTGAGTGGTGCCAATTTGATGAATGTCAACTTGCAAGGTGTTGACTTTCGAGGTGCTGACTTGCGAGGCGCGAATTTGACTGGGGCGAATCTTAAAGGTGCAGACTTGAGTCGCGCTGATTTGCAAGGTGCGTTGTTAAGTGAGGCGAATTTGGAAGAAACTGACTTGCGCAAAGCCAATCTTGCTGGTGCGAATTTGACGGGTGCTAATTTACTTTGTGCTGAATTAGATGGGGCTAATTTAAATGGTGTGAATTTGGAGAGAGCGTGTTTGGTAGGGACATCGGTTGAGAGAGTTTCGTAAGGAAAAACTTATGAGTCTACAGGAAGTTCTTAAGCAAGCATTGCAGCTTTCAACAGTGGACAAGGTGCGTTTGATTGGTGCAAATTGCTCCTGAAATAGAACGCGAGTTAATCGACAACCCGCCTACACCCCGCAAATCATTGTGGGGTTTATGTGCTGATTTGGGACAAGCACCTTCAGAATCCGAAATTGATGCAGCCCGCAGTCAGGAATGGGCTAACTTCCCACGGGAGGACATTTAATGCTGCGTGCTGTCGCTGATACTCACACAGTGATCTGGTATATTTTTGCTGATGCGCGACTCTCGATTACTGCAAGAAGTATGATCGCACAAATTGCATCTGCTGGCGATCAAGTTGCTTTCTCCTCAATTACCCTAGCTGAGATTGTCTACTTAAGCGAGAAAGGACGTATTTCTGCACTGACGCTTGAGAGACTGCTTGCAGTTGTTGACACAACTGATGCTGTATTAGCAGAAGTTCCATTTGATTGACATATAGCCCAAGCTTTGCGTTTAGTTGAGCGCACACAAGTGCCAGATTTACCAGATCGCATTATTGCTGCTACAGCTTTGTATCTGGGAGTGCCAGTGATTAGTCGGGACTGCAAAATTAAACTATCCAGCAGGAACACTATTTGGTGATGGAAGTCAAGAAATATAGTCTTATAAGGCATTCTACTGTTTAATTGTGGTAATTGTGCCAGAATAGACGTGAATGTATAACGCACTTCCATCAGCTGTATGCTTGTCCAAGGAACAATCCTGCGTCATCGCTATCAAATCGTTGCACACATAGGAAGCGGAGGATTTGGCGACACTTACTTAGCGAGAGACAGGGATTTACCCAAGCATCCTCAATGTGTCGTAAAACACCTGAAACCGCCAAGCCTCGATCCAGATCTTTTATCCATTGCCAGACGTTTGTTTGAAACAGAAGCACAAGTTCAGTACTTATTAGGTCAGCATGACAAAATCCCAAACCTTTTTGCCCACTTTGAAGAAAATGGGGAATTCTATCTGGTTCAGGAATTTGTTGATGGGCATGATCTCAGCAAAGAACTCAGTCCTGGCAAGCGTTTTAGTGAAAACGAAGTCCTTCAATTGTTGCAGGAAATCTTGGAAGTATTGGCGGTTGTCCATCAACGGAATATTATTCACCGAGATATCAAGCCTAAAAATTTAATCCGCCGCCGAACAGATGGCAAGATTGTTCTCATTGACTTTGGTGCAGTCAAAGAGATTGGAACTTTAGCAAAGAACACTCAAGGTGTCGTAAGGTCTACCATTGCTATTGGTACTCCTGGCTATATGCCGAATGAACAAGCTAATCGTGACCCCAAATTATGTAGCGATGTATATGCCGCAGGAATGGTTGCTATCCAAGCGCTCACAGGGTTACTTCCTCAACAGTTTCTCCAAGACTCTACAACAGGTGAACTGATGTGGAGTCATTATGCACAAGTCAACAAGAAGTTAGAAGAAGTTTTAAACAAAATGGTGGGCTACCACTTTAGTCAGCGCTACCAGTCAGCATCTGAAGCTTTACAAGCAGTAAATGCTTTAGCGCCACAGCAACAAATCCCACAGCAACAAACCCCACAGCAGTCCCAACAGTTTAATAGAGTTGCTCGTGTCACGTCACAAATTCCTCAATCATTTCTGTGGGGAGGTTTAATTGGACTGGGCGGACTAGGAATAGGAGTCATTGCTACTGTTATTCTACTAAATCGCTCTCCATCTCCATCTTCGCAACCTGTAACAGCTTCTCCAACACCAATAGCCTCTGCGCTACCGACAACATCTCCATCAACAACGCCGAGTGCATCGCCACAGAATATTAACTGGGCGATTGAGCCACGATTTGAAGGAGTTAGCTATTTTTCCGATGAGCTGGCGAAGGTAAACATTGACGGTAAGTACGGCTATATCGACAAGAACGGTACCGAAGTCATTCGACCGCAATTTGACGACGCTGATAACTTTTCTGAAGGACTGGCAGTAGTGTGGATTTCTGGTCAGAACGGAGGCTATATAGACAAAACTGGACGCTTTGTGATTCCGCCACAGTATGCCAAAGATCGTGCTCAAAAGTTTTCCCAAGGGCTGGCGCGGGTACGAGTTGCTCGCACTTGGGGTTATATAGACAAGACAGGACGTTTTGTAATTGAACGAAAATTTCCTGAGGCTCAAGACTTTTCCGAAGGGTTGGCAGGAGTAAAGACTGGCGGCAAGTACGGTTACATCGACAAAACGGGAAACTTCGTAGTCAAGGCACAATTTGATCAGGTATATAAATTTAATGAAGATCTGGCAGGCGTAAAGATTGGTGGCAAGTGGGGTTACATCGACAAAACGGGAAACTTCGTAATTCAACCACAATTTGATCAGGTATATATATTTAATGAAGGTCTGGCAGGCGTAAAGATTGGTGGCAAGTGGGGTCACATCGACAAAACGGGAAACCTCGTAGTCAAGGCGCAATTTGATCAAGCCTGGAATTTTTTTGAAGGTCTGGCAGGTGTAAAGATTGGTAGCAACTGGGGTTACATTGACAAAACGGGAAACCTCGTAGTCAAGGCGCAATTTGATGAGGTTGGGAAGTTTTCCGAAGGGCTAGCGGCAGTAAAGACTGGCAGCAAGTGGGGTTACATCGACAAGAATGGCAACTTCGTCATTCAACCACAATTTGATAAGGCCGGAAATTTTTCCGAAACATTGGCGTGGGTAAATATTAACAATAACAGAGGCTATATTCGCAATCCCTTAAAGTAAGGTGCGTTAGTACTTTGTCCGTAACCCAGCAAAACTCCATTTTTAATTATTCAAATTTTCACTGCCCGCCCCCTCATCCACAACGCCAGCCCACCCAAAAACACCAACCCTATCACTCCTGCCAAAGGATTATCATTCACGCCCGTCACCCAGTCGGGAACTTGACGAGAATATTTCATCAATCCCCCAACATTAATAATGTAGTATCCCCAAACTAAACCACCATGTAAACCAATCGGTAAACCTAGGCGTCCCCTGGAACCCCGCTTCGCCCATACCAGTGTTAACCCTAGCAACAATAAGCCAAAAAATTGCGGGGAGGTGCGAATGACTTCTGGCAGTGGTTTAATAAAGTGGGCGATCGCAAAAATGGTGGCATCTGTCCAAAGTACGACAGGGGGGGTATAATCCCGCTGCAGTTCATCCAATATCCACCCCCTGAAAAACAATTCCTCTGCAAATGCCACACCCAAACTGGTAATTAACCCTTCTAAAACGACTCTGAGCAAAAAAATATTGGGTTTTTGCCACACCAACCAACCCAGGAGTCCTTCTAAACTAAATAGAATCAGAATGGTAATCAGCCCAATAGCCAAGCCGCGCACCAGTTCCACTTTATTGAGGCGTGTTCTTTCTAAACCATAGTGCCGAAATATCTGTCGCTGCTGGTATACATATTTGTTCCATATAGGGAGAAGCACGAAAAATCCAATTGCCAGCGGTACCATAGTCAAGATAGCGACTAAATTGGAATCATCTACCAACAAATAAATAGGTACGGCTATGGGCAACCATATTCCCACCAAAGTTAATATAAAAGCGCCCAGCCTTATTGGGGCAGGGCGTTGGCGTAAACGGAGTAAAACTTTTTTCAATTCAAATAGCCCAACTATTCCTCAGGCTCAATTGTGCTGGTCAAACCATGATTTTTCAAGGTTTCGCAATAGAACTCAGCGTGTTCTTGAGCGCAAGTAATAACTAAGGCAAAACCATTGCTATGCGCTTCCATCATAATGCTAACAGCTTGAGGCTGGGTAAGGTTTGGCACTGTAGTTAATAGAACTTGTACCACATGCTCCATAGAGTTGTGGTTATCGTTATGAAGCAAAACGCGATACCGAGGCGCTAGCTTGCGGGATGTTGAATTCTTCTGTAAAGTTTCGACAGACACGGCTCTTTACTCTTTTTTGGCTGAATTAGTACAGCAGAATATTTGTCAAAATATTGCTTAACACTTATTTATCCATTTTATAGCATACTCATACAAATGTGGTGTAAGTCAAAATTTTTGCGCTTCTGGGTTGATAGCTGCATGGCTTTGCTGTGTGTTGACACCTTATTCTCTTAGAATTGATAAAAATGCGCCTAAACTGCATGAACATGAGTGTGGAGTTTAAAGCAGGACAAATTGTGTATTTAGAGCATAGCGACAGGAGGCTGTACGCAGAAGTCATTCAAGTAGTCGTTTCCCGTCAGTTGTGTTGGGTACGTCCTTGGCTGCTAGTCGCCTTCACTCAAGAAATCCCGCAGATCATTGATCTGCGAGATGCTTCTGATCTGCTTTGGTCTATCAATTTATTTCAACCTGCCTTAGACACAGAAGTCATAGGTTTTTTAAGTGAGGTTTTGGCAAAACAACCAAAACCAGGACAGATTTTAGATGCTAAGCAACAACTCAATCAGTTTATTCACGAAATTTGGCAAGCACAAAAAGAAAGTTCTGAGTGTTGAAGTGCAAATGAGTCAAAACTCGTCTTGAGAATTCAGGACTGATAACGAATACCTGCATCTTTCATACGTTGAATTGCTTCGTGCATCCGTTGTGAAGAAAGCACTCAGGACTGTCCGAAAAAAGCTTTCTCCTACAGCACTCAACCGTTGAAACTCACATGGTTGTAGTTCTTTGAACTGTTCAGAGGTCATCAGTACTGCTCGACCTGTTCTTTTCTATTTTTCCACTATTCGTGCAATAGGTGTATTTAACCTTTAGAAAAAGTATCAGTAGTGACAATATTTCAGTGTAATTATTGGTACTACCGTTACTGTAGTTTCTATTTTTTCTGCTATTGAAGTTCGGTGACTACTATAGTGTTTACTTAATTTCAGTAAAAAGCTATCAATCCAACCACTTAGAAGAAACAACCTGCGCTTGGAACTAATTGAACACGACCAGCATCCATCTCTGCCATTAAAAGTTCTAAAGCTTCATAGTCAACGTCTGAAATATAACCCAGTTGTGTCAATTCTGAGTTGATTTCATTTTCTATTTCAGGAGTCAACTTTTTTATATCAAGAGCTTTTTCTACTAATCGACGAATAGAGTATTTTGTTGTCATTCTGATTACACCCAGTTTATAGGTAATCATTATCTATGGTATCATTTGATATAAAGAGTGATCTCAAACTGTCTGTGTAAGCGATCAAGATCACAAAAATCTGGAAACATAGCTCATTGCTGCTTCAACTATCTGCCAATTATCAGCAGACTTCTTGCTCAAAAGGGAAAGAGGCAAGTAAGTAAGGTTGTACACATCTACGTTTTAACCCACACAGCAAAATTAAGTCATGGGGGTATTTTAACCCGACTAATCGTGACGTCAAAGCAGTTCATAAAGTAAAAAGGCACCGCAGTTGTTCAGTACGAGTGATCAGGCAGATAAAAATCCTGATCTGTTGTACCAAAACAGTTGCGCACCTCATGGAAAGATGCTGCTTTGAACAACAGGAGGGTTTGGATATTCCACAAAGGAACTTTTCGCTCACTGCGGGGGTTTTTTGTGTGTCTTATTTTTAAGATAGGTTTATCAACGAAGTGGCTGTTGTAAGGTTAACGCTTCCTCTTGCAATTCAATCGAAGTATGATAAATAAAATTTCTAGGTGTAATTAGCTGTTTATCATCGCCTCTACGGCAATTTGTGAAGATTATATTTTCCTAAATATAAAAAAAAAGTATATTGAAACACAGTTACACTAGGGTTTTTGAGAATCTTTAAACAGTAACTCTATAGCAATAAAGATTCAGCAAAGATAACTAAGACGAATGGTCGATGTGAGAAAAAAAAGTTTATGGTCAAATACATCTAACCTTAAAGTTCAATAACTTTAAAACGATGCAAGTACTACTAGACTATCCAAAAATAACTGTTATTAGTCCTCAAGGTTGCCTAAATGCCACAAACGCTTTAGAATTTGAAACAAATATAACCAAAGCACTCTCACAAGACGGGGTTTGTTTGTTACTCGTAGACTTAGAGTTTGTGGAATCTGTTGACAGTGCTGGCTTGATGGCATTAGTGTCTGCACTTAAGCTATCTCAGAAACTAGGACGGAGCTTTAGCCTGTGCTCTATTTCACCATGCTTGAGAATTATATTTGAAATGACTCAGTTAGATAGGGTTTTTGAGATATTTGAAGGGAAAGCGGCATTTGAAGCAGCTTGCTTTGCGATCCAATCAGTGAAAACGAACTCATGTCAAAAAAAGTCTTAAGGAAAAATCAGTGGCTCTGTTGAAACACCATTAAAATGCTAATGTTAGAAGTGAGTAGCTGTAATTAAGGTAGCTAAAAGATAGCACAGTGAATGTTGCAGTTGAAAAGTTAATCACATCGGATATAGTAAAACCAGCTCGTTACTTAGGTAACGAGCTCTTAGCAATTCATAAGCCTTGGTATACGGCAGAAATCCATTGGGTTCTAACATACCCGGAAATTTATGAAGTGGGCGCATCGAATTTAGGACACATTATCCTTTATAATATACTGAACGCTCAGCCGCGTCAGTTATGCGATCGCGCTTACCTACCAGGATCAGATCTAGCAATAAAACTACGAGCAACAAAGACACCATTGTTCGCCGTAGAATCTAAGCGATCACTAAGCGAATTTGACATTCTAGGCTTTAGCCTCAGTTATGAACTCGGAGCAACCAACATTTTAGAAATGTTGGACTTAGCTGGAATTCCCCTAACTTGGCAAGAACGTCTAGAGGTGGAGACAAAATCAGATAACGAGGACGTTACTTCCTCGTCGTCCCCCCGTACACCCTTCTCCTTTAGTTACCCTCTGATTTTTGCAGGGGGACAGACAGCTACATCCAATCCGGAACCGTATGCTGAGTTCTTCGACTTTTTCGCCTTAGGAGATGGTGAGGAACTGTTGCCAGAAATCGGCTTAGTTTTGGAAGAAGGTAAAAAAGCAGGACTGAGTCGTAAAGAATTGTTGCTGGATTTAGCGCAGATACCAGGCGTCTATGTTCCTTTGTTTTATGATATGGCAGAGGATGGGTCAGTTCATCCTAACCACCCAGATGTCCCAAAACAAATTGTGCGGCGGATAGCAAGCCCAATGCCAGCCTATTCTATCGGGTTAGTTCCCTATATCGAGCCAGTCCATGACCGCCTGACAATTGAAATTAGGCGTGGTTGTACTCGTGGCTGTCGCTTCTGCCAACCAGGAATGCTGACTCGACCAGCACGAGATGTAGAGCCACAAAAGGTAGTGGAAGCAATAGATTCGGGAATGCGGCAAACAGGTTACAATGAGTTTTCTTTACTGTCCTTAAGCTGTTCTGATTATTTATCCTTACCAGCAGTGGGGATGGAAATCAAGAATAGGCTCAAAGATGAGAATATTTCTCTTACTTTACCAAGCCAACGAGTTGATAGATTTGATGAAAATATTGCCAACATCCTTGGTGGTGTGCGGCAAGGAGGACTGACTTTTGCTCCAGAAGCCGGAACTCAAAGAATGCGAGATATAGTTAACAAGGGTTTGACGAACGAAGAACTACTGCGGGGTGTAAAAACAGCTTGGGAACAAGGCTGGGACAAAATTAAACTTTATTTTATGATTGGCTTGCCAGGTGAAACTGATGCTGATGTTTTAGGCATAGCAGAAACGGTAAGCTGGTTAAAAAGGGAGTGTCGAGCGAAAAGTAGAAGAGCACTGTCATTTAACATCACAATCTCTAACTTTACGCCCAAGCCTCATACACCTTTTCAGTGGCACTCTGTTTCCACTGCTGAGTTTAAGCGCAAGCAAGAGTTACTGCGCCAAGCATTCCGCCGTATCAAGGACGTGAAGGTGAATTTCACTGATGTCCGCATTTCAGCAATGGAAGATTTTATCGGACGAGGCGATCGCCACCTAGGTTCAGTATTGCGCCGTGCTTGGGAATTAGGTGCAGGCATGGATTCTTGGTTTGAAAGTGTAGAAAAAGCTTTCATTGCTTGGGAACAAGCCATCTTGGAAGCTGGTTTAGATTGGAAATATCGCCAAGTGGAGAAGGGCGAGTGGAACTTGTTTGCAACAACAGCAGACAAGGAGAAAGAAAAGGAGGAAACGAGCAAAAAAGAAAACCAAGCATTGACTGCCTGGATCCCTAGCCTTGATTCACCCCTGCCTTGGGACCACATTAACACTGGTATAGAGAAAAAATGGCTTAAGGAAGATTTGCAACGCGCTTTAGATGCAGCAACTGTGCCAGATTGCTCTTTTGAAAGTTGTTCTCACTGTGGCGTGTGTGGCACTGACTTTGGTCATAATATTGTGATAGAGCCGCCTTCTATCCCAGCATTTGCGGGTGAGTTTGTCCCAAATACGACCAAAGCACAACGGCTGCGTGTCTGGTTTGGCAAGCAAGGGGGTTTGGCTTTAGTCGGACACTTGGATTTGATGCGCTTATTTGATAGATCTGTGCGCCGCGCCGGCTTGCCAATTTCTTTTACTGGTGGGTTTCATCCAACCCCTCGCATTTCTATCGCCCATGCTTTGCCTTTGGGAACCACCAGCAGTGGTGAAATTGTAGATTTTGAGCTAACACAGCCAGTTGACTTGGAGAGTTTTCGCCAAAAATTAGCTGATGCTCTGCCATTAGATATTCCCATATATCAGATTCAAGAGCTAGATTTAAAAGCAAGTTCTGCAAACCAAGCTCTGGAAGCTAGTGAGTATCTCATAACTGTGGGTTGCCTTATTTCGGCCACACCTGTAGAATGGCAAGATTGGGTAGAAACCATCAAAGCCAAAAATGAGTTTTGGTGGGAACACACAACCAAGTCAGGCAAAATTCAGTTGGTAAATCTGCGCGATCGCTTATTTGAGTTAGAATTAGTAGAGTTGCCAAAACACCGAGATCATCAGGAAGAACCTGCAGTTATCCTGCGATATGTAGGTAGCTGTCGGCATGATGGGGTGCTGTTGCGTCCCGAACAAGTCCTGTTTATGCTAGAACAAGTAGCAGATACAGAATTCAATCTGCTGCAAATTCACCGGAATCGGCTGATTTTGGCAGTTTAGTTTTTAGGGGCAATTTGCTAGTAATTGCCCTGTAGTAGCACCTTAGGATAATTGATTTTTAACAAGGTTGCGTTAGAATGGAATCAAGAGAAATTTTCTGGCGCTGCATTGAGTGGACTGATTCACTACCCTGATACTCAGGGCGCAAAAGCAAAGATATTAGAGTGAAACGATTAGCGGGTTTTTTATTTAAGACAAACACCCCATCTGATTAATAACACTCTCTTTGATCTCGGTTGTGTGAATCAGCTTTTCCCCTACAATAGGCTTGCTGGCTTCTCTGATTCTATGATTTTTAAAATTAATTGAATGCCCAATCCACAATTTAGGTAGTTCGAGTAACGAGTACCGAGTGTTGAGATAGTGTTAAGTCACGAGTGGCGAGTTGAAGTGTAAATGACCCAGAACTTACCCTATGCCTACGGCACGCCAAAGGCGAACGGGTATCTCCTCCAACAGACGCGCTTTTTGTAAGTCCTAAAGGGACACGCTGAAAACCCCCAAGGGCGTACAGGCGTAAACAACTCATAAAACGCCGCTTGCTATAAGCGCTTACTTAGAGCAAGCCAGTTTCCAAGGGTGGGGGGGAAACCTCGCACTTTTATTAGCTGCGCCCTTGGGCGTAGTGGCTCGTCAAAACTCATAACTCAGAACTTCGCACTTTCCAGCGATTGGGTATTGCATCAAAAATTAACCACAGACGGTTCATTAAATTGCTTAAATTAATTGCAACCGTTCTGGATGGATCAGGCTTGTCAACGCAGTTAAGCGCCTAAGTAGCTTTGTTTCGTTTTTTGTGAGCGCAATTTTTAAGCGCAGCGCATAAGCAGGCTTGTAGCGGCCAGAGGTATAACAAACTGCCAAGTCTATTAATGCTGCCAGTTTTTGAGGACTATAATTGAATGCCAAAACAAATTATCATCGCGGAACAGCATCAAATTGCTGCAGTATTTTCTGAAGACCAAATACAAGAACTCGTAGTGGCCACAGGACATCACCAAATCGGTGATATCTACTTAGGAGTAGTGGAGAATGTACTACCTGGGATAGATGCGGCTTTTGTTAATATAGGCGACCCAGAGCGAAATGGGTTTATTCATGTCACTGACTTAGGTCCCCTACGACTCAGACGTACAGCAGCGGCGATTACAGAATTATTAACACCGCAGCAAAAAGTATTAGTGCAAGTAATGAAAGAGCCAACAGGTACTAAAGGACCAAGGCTCACCGGGAACATTACCTTGCCAGGACGCTACGTTGTACTGATGCCATACGGTCGGGGAGTCAATTTATCACGTCGGATTAGGAGTGAAAGCGAACGTAATCGTTTGCGTGCGCTAGCAATTTTAATTAAACCAGCAGGGATGGGTTTGTTAGTTCGTACCGAAGCCGAAGGCAAACCAGAAGAAGCGATTATTGAAGATTTAGAATTGCTGCAAAAGCAATGGGAAGCAATTCAGCAAGAAGGGCAATCAACGCGTCCGCCAGCGCTCTTAAATCGGGATGATGATTTCATCCAGCGCGTGCTAAGGGATATGTACGGCGCAGATGTAAACAGAATTGTGGTAGACTCCAGTACTGGGTTGAAGCGAGTGAAACAGTACTTGCAAAACTGGAGTGGTGGACAAACACCGCAAGGGGTGTTAATAGATCATCACCGTGATCGCGCACCAATTTTAGAATACTTCCGTATTAATGCTGCAATTAAAGAAGCTCTCAAACCCAGAGTAGACTTACCTTCTGGAGGCTATATCATTATCGAGCCGACAGAAGCATTAACAGTGATAGATGTCAACTCTGGTTCATTCACGCGATCGGCAACAGCTAGAGAAACTGTTTTATGGACAAACTGTGAAGCAGCCACAGAAATTGCTCGTCAGCTGCGGTTGCGAAATGTTGCAGGAGTAATTGTCGTTGATTTTATTGATATGGAATCGCGGCGTGATCAACTGCATGTTCTAGAACATTTCAACAAAGCACTCAAAGCAGACAAAGCTCGTCCCCAGATTGCCCAACTCACTGAGTTAGGTTTAGTAGAACTCACTCGCAAACGTCAAGGTCAAAATATTTACGAATTGTTTGGTACAGTTTGTTCCACCTGCGGCGGTTTAGGGCACATTGTCCATTTACCAGGAGAAACTGAAAGCCGACCCCTCGCGGCACCAACAGAATTACCAGACCGTTTTGCATCTTCCTTGCCCTATAAAGAACCACGTCTGCCAGTAACTCGACCGACTGAATCACGGGAAACCTTGGAAGGATATGGGGAACCATACGAGAGTGACAATGATTTGGCTACTTTGAATCTAGTCAATCATCCCAGCTACCAAGAAATGACTGATAGCAGAAAGCGTCGTACCCGCCGTAGTACGCGCATAGAAAGGTTAAATGGGGGAAATGGCAAAGATGAGCCACGGGTTGGGACTAATAACCCTCTGGCGTTTTTGAACGAGCCAGACTTGGAAATAGATGATGAGCCGGAACTTCCCACCCCATCAGAGGTCTCTTCACCCACTATTAGCAAACCTTCTTGGGGGAGTGACAGAGTCATCGAACGTAGCCATAAAGTGGTGACAAAGGTAGAACCAATCAAGCCAGTGGTAGAACCACCGGAGATTGTAACTGTAGAAATGTCGTCTCAGGAACAGGATGTCTACGCCCAGATGGGAGTTTCTCCGTTGGAAAAATTGAGTCGGGAGGTCAGAAATCCCAAATCTGTTATTATCAACGTCACCTTGCCTGGACACAGTCCTGCAACACCAACTGAATCAACCTCAGAATCACCTGTCTCTGCTAGAGTCACCGCTGTAGTCACACCCAGTCTACCAACCGAATCAATTCCAGAAACGACATCTGATGTATCGGGTGATGTATCGGGTGATGTATCGGGTGATGTCTCAGGTGATGTCTCAGGTGATGTCTCGGATCTTCCCGTAATGACAGAAGATGAAAGTGAAGTAACCAGCAGTCTAAGTGATAAGCGCCGCCGTCGCCGTCGTTCTTCCTCTGTGGAGACTGATACTGAAAACTAAGAAACTTATGATTAAGACGGAGCGAACTGTCACTTCTACTAAGTTGTCAGCACCCAACACACAGATGAGGTGGCTAGATTTTTCCATGCTGTCAAGTACTCAAGGGCTGATTGCAGGTGTGGATGAAGTGGGACGAGGTGCCCTGTTTGGTCCTGTGGTAGCAGCAGCAGTGATACTACCAGATAGCGCTTTATCACAACTCACAGCAGTTGAAATTAAAGATAGTAAAAAGCTATCCAGTTCTCGAAGAGTGCGGCTAGCGCAACAAATCTGTGCCCTGGCTATAGACTGGAAAATTGGTTTTGCTTCAACAGCTGAGATTGACCAGACGAATATTCTTCAAGCAACAATGCTAGCAATGAAGCGGGCTGTTCTCAAGTTAAAGGTGCAGCCTGCTTTGTGTTTAATTGATGGCAATCAGTTAGTAAAAGACTTGCCACTGGCACAACAAACGATAGTCAAGGGAGATGAGCGCTCAATTGCTATTGCCTCTGCTAGCATTATTGCGAAAATTTGGCGTGATGACCTTATACTTCGCCTCGCTTCTAAGTATTCTATGTATGACTTGGAACGCAACAAGGGTTATGGAAGTCAGCGGCATCTGATGGCACTGCAACAGCACGGACCTTCACCATTACATCGTAAATCGTTTCGTCCTTGTCAAATCACGGTACTTAGTTGTGCTAAATAGACCTTATCCATAGTTGTAGATCACAACTACTTTATCTACTTTGGTGCTTCTATCAACACAGACACCTTTTACTTGCCCACAGGTGTATATTTGGAGCTAGCCGATTCTACGAACGTATTGAGATTTCACTCAACAACGTGACATCTGCATAGGTCTATGTACATCTGTAGTTCATCACAATTCTATATTCATAAACACTAAAATTTCTTCATAATTGCTCTGGGTTGAAGAGCGGCATACTTTTATCCTCAAGCGCTTTTTCTCGCGTTTGCAATGTTACCCAACGGCAATAATCTCCTAAAAGTTGATGTAGTAATCTTTGCTTAATTGTCAGCAAAACACTTTTGAGCAAACCATTGCCTGTTGCTTCCAGTATTGGTTTAGGTGTATAGGAAAATGGTGGGGGGAAATCTAGCAACACTTCTAAATCGGCTCTTCCTTTGATCACCGTGCTAGTAACTTGCGGTTCTGGCAATAAATACCCTTTCAAATTCAATGTAAAGCGCTCGTTGATATACTCTACACCAAGGATTTCACAATTTAGCGATCGTAAATAAATTGTTCCATTTGATTCAGCCCAGACTCTCATGTCTACAGTTGGTTGAATACTTAGTGACATAAAGTTCAGAGGACGCATTTTCAACCGAAATACTTCGTCTGAAAGCTGTTGGATACGGCTAGGGTCAACTAAAGCGTTAACCAAGCGTTGAGGTTGACGTAAGTAGTGCTGAATTGGAATGGGCTGTTCTGGAACAGCAATTTCGATTGATTGATAGGCAGTAAATCGAGTAGACATGAGTTTTTTAAAATATCTGTTAAATAATTGTAATATTTTCTTAAACATTTGTGTTCGTCATAAGTCGTAAGTGAGCCAGCGCGGACGCCACATGCCTCTGTGGGGAAACCCCTATCGCGAACCCGTAAGGGCCATCAGTCATAACTCATTTGTGTGGAAAGAAGTTTATTATGTCTGATAACAAGTCACAACACTCAATATAAATAACATTCCCTCCACTTGATTGCGGACGTGAACTGACTTCACGCTCGCGTTGCGGTTCGGGAGTGGTCAACTATCCACACAAAACTAAACTTCATGAATCTATCGATTGCACACTTAGGACCTCCAGGTACTTACACAGAACAAGCCGCTCTTTTTTATCTCAACTGGTTGACGAAAAGTACGGGAGTTGAGGCTATGTTATGCCCTTATCCCAGCAATGCTCAGACATTACGAGCCGTTGCCCAAAAAGAGGCACAATTGGCTGTTGTACCTGTGGAAAATTCTATTGAAGGCAGTGTGACCATGACACTGGATACATTATGGCAACTAGATAGTTTGCAAGTTCAGTTGGCTTTGGTTATGCCCATTTCTCATAAATTAATTTCTTGTGCTCAAAGCTTAGAAAATATCAAAACAGTTTATTCTCACCCACAAGGCTTAGCACAATGTCAAGTGTGGTTGGAGAAGTTTCTCCCCAGTGTAGAGCGAATTCCAACGAATTCCACCACTGAGGCGCTACTGCAACTAAAGCAAGACTTAACTGCTGCAGCTATTTCATCCCAACGGGCAGCGCAACTCTACAACTTGCCAATAATAGCTAGCGAGATTAATGACTATCCCGGAAATTGTACTCGTTTTTGGCTGGTCAGTCAAAATCATTTACCAATCTCCCAACCCACTGTTTCAGAATGTACGCGTTACACATCAATTGCTTTTAGTGTTCCTGCTAATATACCAGGAGCATTGGCTAAACCTCTACAGGTATTAGCTCGTCTAAATATTAATCTCAGTAAAATTGAATCTCGCCCAACAAAGCGTTCTCTTGGGGAATACCTATTTTTTATTGATTTGGAAGCAGACGCATCTCAACCACACGTACAATCTGCTTTAGCAGAAATATCTTCCTATACAGAGATATTAAAAATCCTTGGCAGTTATAATGTTTTACCAATGAACGCTCTTGGTGAAGCAGTTAGTGGTTAATACTTAGTTGTTGTTTATTTAACGACTAATAACCACTAACGACTAACCAGCACAACTCACAACTTCTGATTGAAGGTGTCCTTGAGAACGGTACGAGCTGCCAAGTGGTTACGAGTAGAAGTGAGAATTTCTGCTTCCCGTTCTAAACGAGCAGCAGTATCCTGCATTTCTAACAATGTCTGTTGCTCTGTAGCAACACCATAAAGATTACTTGCTACCCAGTAAGATAACTCTGTTGGTAAATTTGGCAAATCTTCTGGCAGTTCTATGTTTTGCTCAGTTAACTTAGCTGACAGACGCACAACATCTGTGAGTAATTGTTCAACATCAGTAGCCAAAGGTCGCAAATTTTTTGTTGGAGAGTTGTCTGAAATCCACTCAACCAAGCCAACTCGATACGGCTTTTCACGGACATACTTTAAAAGGCGAAATCTTTGTTGACCCAATGTCCACATCTTTATTCGGTCATCTGGTAGTCTCTCATGATGAACAATTTCTGCACAGCAGCCAATGTTAGCAATCGTGCCTTTCATTGGATCTACCATCAAAACCCCGAACCTGCGATCGCTCTCCAAAATTGTATTCATCATAATTCGGTAGCGAAATTCAAAAATGTGCAGGGGTAAGGGTCTTGTTGGAAATAGAACTACCTCTGGTAACGGGAACAGAGGTAGTTCGCAAACTGCAATTTTAGAAGAGGATGTCATTGTTACCTTGGTATAAATTTAATCTTAAAAAGCTTTTATTCTCTGCTTTTTCCCGCACTTTTTCTATATTCTATCATTTTGATTTTAATGCAAATAAAAAGCCCTGAAATATAATTGTTCAGGGCTTTGTTATGATTGATACAAAAACACTTTTGTTAGCTGTTAGTAAGCTAGTGCGTTCCCACTGGGCATATCCGAAGGGTTGTTAGTTTTTACAAAGTAAACTAAGCACTAGCAAATAATCAATTGACATTAGAGCTTAACTTCGATGTCTACACCCGATGGTAAATCTAGTTTCATCAAGGCATCAATGGTTTTAGAAGAAGGTTGGTAGATATCGATAATCCGACGATGAGTACGGGTTTCAAAATGTTCTCGTGAGTCTTTATCTACGTGGGGCGAACGCAACACACAGTAGATTCGGCGTTTTGTAGGTAAAGGAATTGGTCCTATAGCTGTCGCATTGGTCCGGTTTGCTGTGTCTACAATCTTCTCGCAAGATGTGTCCAGCAAGCGGCGGTCAAAAGCCTGTAAACGAATTCTAATCTTTTGCTGCTGTAGAGTTGCCATCTTAAATTTTCCAGGTTCTGATGAGTTGTGATTTTGGTATTAGGACTAGAGACGAACGATTAGTAAACAAGCTTTCCAATACCCCTTGAAGGAGTGCGTCTGGAGTATGCGATTGTTGTAACGCGTTCATGGACACGAAAAGAGCAGAGTGGCTATTATACCATCTCTGCTCCTTTTTTAGTTAAGGTGCAAAGGTCTTACTTGACGATTTTGGAAACAACACCAGCACCGATGGTACGACCACCTTCACGAATTGCAAAGCGCATTCCTTGCTCAATAGCGATCGCGTTGATAAGTTCTACACTCACCTTAATACGGTCTCCGGGCATCACCATTTCGGCAGCACTGCCATCGTCAGCAGTGAACTGTTTGATTGTGCCAGTCACATCGGTTGTCCGCACATAAAACTGAGGACGGTAGCCTGGGAAAAATGGAGTCTTGCGACCGCCTTCTTTTTCTGTTAAGACGTACACTTCACCTTCAAATTGTGTGTGAGGGGTGATTGAACCAGGCTTAGCAATAACCATGCCCCGTTCTATATCAGCTTTTTGTATACCGCGCAACAGTATTCCGGCATTATCACCAGCCATACCTTCTTCAAGACTCTTCTTGAACATCTCGATACCGGTTACGGTGGTGCTGCGAGTATTTCTAATACCCACTAACTCTACGTTGTCGCCGATTTTGACTTTACCCCGCTCAATACGTCCGGTAGCTACAGTACCACGACCTGTGATCGAGAACACGTCTTCTACTGCCATCAAGAAGGGCTTATCTACATCGCGCTCAGGAGTGGGGATATAAGCATCTACAGCATCCATCAGTTCGTAGATTTTATCTACCCAATCATTGGTACCTTTCTGTGTCTTGGCGTTAGCAGTCATTGCTTCCAACGCCTGTAGACCAGAGCCTTTGATAATAGGAATGTCGTCACCAGGGAAATCGTAGTCAGATAGCAATTCTCGAAGTTCTAGTTCTACTAGTTCCAGGAGTTCTTCGTCATCCATCAAGTCTTCTTTATTCAAGAAGACGACCAGACTAGGAACGCCAACCTGTTTTGCCAGCAGGATGTGTTCGCGGGTTTGGGGCATAGGGCCATCGGTAGCAGCTACTACGAGGATCGCTCCATCCATCTGAGCCGCACCTGTGATCATGTTTTTCACATAGTCAGCATGTCCGGGGCAGTCCACGTGAGCATAGTGCCGCTTCTCGGTTTCATACTCCACGTGAGCGGTATTGATGGTAATACCCCGTGCTTTTTCTTCTGGTGCATTATCGATTTGGTCGTAGCCTTTAGCCACAGCTTGACCCATAGCTGCCAAGGTCATGGTGATGGCTGCCGTTAACGTAGTTTTACCGTGGTCAACGTGTCCAATCGTACCGATGTTAACGTGGGGTTTATTCCTTTCAAACTTTGCGCGTGCCATTAATGGTAATTTCCTTTACTAACTAACCGTTCCCTTTGCTTTTAGCTATGATTGCCTCAGCCACGTTGCGAGGCACTTCTTCATAGTTGCTAAACTCCATTGAAAAGATGCCCCGACCTTGGGTCTTTGATCTGATATCAGTGGCGTAGCCAAACATTTCTGCCAATGGAACTTTAGCAGTTACTTTGGCAAGACCCTGCTCAGATCCCATCCCCTCAATTTGCCCACGACGCGAATTGAGGTCGCCCATCACATCCCCAAGGAAGTTTTCGGGAACTTCTACCTCAACTTTCATCATAGGCTCTAACAGGACGGGTGCTGCTTTCATCACAGCTTCTTTCATCGCCATTGAGCCAGCGATTTTGAAAGCCATTTCTGAAGAGTCTACATCGTGGTACGATCCATCAACCAGCGTTGCTTTGACATCAATCAGTGGATATCCAGCAAGAACACCCGATTCGCAGCTTTCTTTCATTCCCTGTTCTGCTGGTCCAATGTACTCTTTAGGTACAGTACCACCAACAATTTTGGAGACGAATTCAAAGCCGGTTCCTGGTTGTCCTGGCTCCAAGTCAATCACAACGTGACCGTACTGACCTTTACCACCGCTTTGGCGGATGAACTTACCTTCAATTCTGTTAACATGCTTGCGAATTGTTTCGCGGTAAGCAACTTGTGGCGCACCAACGTTTGCTTCCACTTTGAATTCACGTAACATCCGGTCTACCAGAATTTCCAGGTGTAGCTCTCCCATCCCTGCAATCACGGTTTGGTTGGTTTCCGGATCGACGTTGACGCGGAAAGTGGGGTCTTCTTCTGAGAGAGATTGTAGAGCCTTGGACAGTTTGTCCATGTCGTTTTTGGTTTTGGGTTCAACCGCCACCGAGATCACAGGCTCAGGAATGAACAGGGATTCCAGAATCACTGGTGATCCATCATCAGAAAGTGTGTCACCTGTCAAGGTGTCTTTCAATCCCAACGCGGCTCCTAAATCGCCTGAGCGCAGTTCATCTACATCCATTCTGTCATCTGCTCTCAAAACTACTAAGCGAGAAATCCGTTCTTTCTTGTTCTTAGTAGCATTGAGGACATAGCTGCCTTTCTTGAGAACACCAGAATAGACGCGAACGAAGGTTAGGCGACCGTAGGGGTCAGCCATAATCTTGAAGGCAAGAGCTGATAGTGGTTCACTGTCGTCGGCATGGCGCTCGACGGCTTCACCATTTGGCAGTGTACCTTGAATTGGTGGTACATCGATTGGTGCTGGTAGGTAATCTACTACTGCATCCAACAGCAGCTGTACGCCTTTGTTTTTGAATGCCGAGCCGCAAAGCAGTGGCACAATCTTACCTTTCACCGTGCCTTCACGCAGAGCAGTATGGATTTCGTCTTCGGTCAGTTCCTCACCTTCGAAGTACTTGGTCATCAAGTCATCACTAGTTTCCGCTGCCGCTTCAATCAGTTTGGCGCGGTACTCTTCAACCAGATCCACCATATCTTCAGGGATGTCTGTTTCCTGAATATCGGTTCCCTGGTCGTTGTTGTAAATATATGCACGCATCCGCACCAGGTCAACAATACCCTTGAAGTCGATTTCACTGCCAATAGGCAACTGAATAGGAATCGCATTTGCCCGCAGGCGATCGCGCACTTGCTCGTAAACCCTGTAAAAGTTTGCGCCGGTGCGATCCATCTTGTTGATAAAAACAATGCGAGGCACTTTATAGCGATCTGCCTGACGCCACACGGTTTCTGTTTGAGGCTGCACACCACCAACAGAACATAAAACTGTGATCACACCATCCAGTACCCGCATGGAACGTTCCACTTCAATCGTGAAGTCTACGTGTCCTGGAGTATCAATAATGTTTATTTGATGATTTTTCCAAGTGGTACTAATAGCAGCAGCAGTGATGGTAATTCCCCGCTCTCGCTCTTGTTCCATCCAGTCGGTTACTGCGGTTCCTTCATGAACCTCACCTATTTTATGAATTATCCCAGAGTAAAATAATATTCTCTCTGTTGTCGTTGTTTTGCCCGCATCTATATGCGCCGCAATACCTATATTGCGTACTTTCTCTAGCGGGTTCGTACGTGCCACAGCTGCCTCCTATAGTTTTCGCCTCATGATATCTTGTATATTACACTTTGTTAAGATATTATACTCTTACGGAAAACCGTCTTTTCCTAAGTAAATATACATTCTTATTACGCTACAGTCACGATATATCACCCGATGTGAGACGCGCCAAAGCGCGTCTTTGCATTAGTAGCGATAATGAGCAAAGGCTTTGTTTGCTTCTGCCATCCGGTGCGTTTCTTCACGTTTGCGAATCGCATTCCCGCTTTCGTTTGCAGCATCCATTAATTCATTTGCCAGTTTGCTTGCCATTGTGCGACCTGGTCTTGCCCTTGAAAACTGTACTAACCAACGTAGTGCTAAGCTTGTACCCCGTTCCGCACGCACTTCCATTGGGACTTGGTAGGTTGCTCCACCAACGCGACGAGCTTTGACTTCTACTAAAGGCGTCGCATTACGCACAGCTTTTTCAAAGGTTTCCAACGGATCGCCACCAGTCCGTTCCTGTATTGTTTTCATAGCAGCATAAACAATGCGTGAGGCTAGAGATTTTTTGCCATGACGCATTATTCGCCTTGTTATCATGCTGATGAGGCGACTGTTGTATACAGAGTCCGGTGGAACCGGACGCTTTTTAATAACACCACGACGAGACATACTTAAACCTTTAGTTCTGAATCGGGAAACTACATGCTATATGTTATCGAACACCGGCATTTTTCAACGCTAAATCCCGTCGTTCAATTTTCTTGTGATGTGTAACTGCAATTCCAGTTACACTGACTGACAAAAAATGCTGTCCTTAACAACAGGAAGCGACAAAATTATATACTGTGACTGACGCTACTTATTCAACTCCCACAAGCAATACACGATTTTTCTGAGTGTTCTTTTTTACATCTTTTTTCAAGAGCTTGAAGGCTGTTCGTCAAAGACGTGCCGAAGGTTTAGTTAACCATTCCAAGAGTTATCTCCTGGAGTTTCCTGCTTTATCCTCTGAAAACTCGACGAGCAAAACTAGCATTTTTACCCGTCACCCCCAGATCGATTTAGCAGGTCTTTTGATTTAACGTCCACCAACGGCCTTAAGACAGAGAGTATGGAGTAGCGCGTACTTTGAGCTTTACATCGGCAGATACCGTTTACAGTCCTGCTAGACTTTGTGTACCAGTTTCACGCCTTGTCTGCCTGACCGACCGATGGGTGTTACCAGAAAATTTTATCGCGCTTTTATCCCGACTCTGGGCCAAGTTTGGCGCAAACACAAACTCCTTTTTAAGAGCAAGACTTGTTCTTGCAGAACGAAATTTCACTCAAATTTGTGTCAAAAAGCTCTGTATCGTGAGTCCGGAATCACTGAGCAGAACATAGTACTTGGTTTTACTAAGCAAAGCCAATTGCTATGCCCTGAGCGTAGGCTTACGGCATGCTACGGGCAATTTCTAGACTTATCAGGACGTAGGGAAAACTACGCTCCAAAGCACTTGCACATTCAGGAAATTATCCAAGTTGGACAAAGTGGCTTTTGGTGTCTGATCTATTGATGACTCATAGCTATTCTATTTAGTAGCTTTAGCGCGCTTAGTTCCATACTTGGAACGACCTTGCTTGCGGTCTTTGACTCCGGCTGTATCTAAAGTTCCACGGACAATGTGGTATCTCACGCCTGGTAAGTCCTTAACGCGACCGCCGCGAATCATCACAACAGAGTGTTCTTGTAAGTTATGACCAATGCCTGGAATGTAAGCTGTGACTTCAAATCCAGAGGTTAACCTTACCCTTGCGACTTTACGTAGAGCTGAGTTTGGCTTTTTCGGTGTGGTCGTATATACTCTAGTACAAACGCCCCGACGTTGAGGGCACTGTTTTAGAGCTGGGGACTTGGTTTTCTGACGCGCTTGTTCGCGTTCGTTACGTATGAGCTGCTGTATGGTTGGCATGAGTTACAGCGCGAGAAGCTGCCTATAGTCTAAGTTTTTACAAATCCTAATTATATCTTTTTTTGTGCTTTTGTGTCAAACTTGTTTGGCAATTAGTTATTGAGTTGTAGAAAAAGAGTTACCACATTCACAAGTTGCATGAGATCTGGAGTTGTAGAAGCGAAAGCCACCACCCATCAAATCCTCTGAATAGTCTATAGTCAACTGGTTGACGTGTTTTAAGCTTTTGGCATCTATGACAATCGCAATATCATAACACTCAAAAATGCTTTCGTCCTTTTGGGGAAACACCAAAGCAGCATCACCCGAAGAAGCGCTGGATTCTGGCTTATCGCCTGCTTTGAGCGCTTCATCAAAGGACATATCATAGTACCATCCAGAGCAACCTCCAGGTTTAACAGCCAAACGAAACAAGACATTTGGCTGTTGTTTTGATTTTAATCGCCTGATTTCATTGGCGGCAGATGGACTCAATTGGATCATATAAGCGGCAAAGCAATTTAAAAACCTATTAATGAGAAACTCGGTTTCTTAAAGAAACCGAGTTTTTTCAAAATAGCATATTTTGTCTAACTTTCGCCTGCTGCTTATTTCAGCCGAAACTGACTAACAAGCAGAGTTTAAATTCGTGCTTTGATAGGGCTATTGTTGATTTTTTTGTTCAGCCCGAGCATAGTCATCCTGGTAACGGACAATGTCATCTTCTCCTAAATATTCCCCATTTTGAACTTCAATTAACACCAAAGGAATCACACCAGGATTCTCTAATCGATGGGCTGTACACTGGGGTACATAGGTTGACTGATTATTGCTGAGGAAAACTTCATTATCACCACAGACAACCTTGGCTGTACCACAAACGACAATCCTATGTTCGCTACGGTGGTGGTGCATTTGCAAGCTGAGGCGGTGTCCAGGCTTAACTTCAATACGCTTTATTTTGTATCCACGGCCTTCTTCTAAGACGGTAAATGAACCCCAAGGACGAAGCTCAGTTGCAGCGACACCTCTTGGCGTGACAGATGGCGGAAGGGGCAATGTGTTAGTTTGTGTTGCTTCTTGAATTTGAGCCATATTTACCTCATGTTATGACACAACAGACTTTCAGTACTCTTGAATCATTGAAAAAGACAGGGCGTGACGTTGCCTTGGTGGAGATGAGCAATCCACGCCACCTCTGGCAAAGATAACACGCATCAGGTGGGGGAGTGTTATCGATCACCTCTGAAACTAGTGTGTCTACACCAAGTCTTCATCAAGTCACGTGGCAACTTATTCTCAACTTTAAAGTTAGAAGAGGGAACAGGGAACAGGGAATAAGGAAATCCCCCAATGCATTACTTCCTCTGGACTTCAGGCGGCGATAAGAATATACCAATACCGTTGTGAACGCGAGCAACAGTATTAGGGGAACGATCAAGCAATTGTCCTCCCAAGTAAAGACTAGTAGAACTTCCACCATCCAAATTAAGAGCATCAACACAGCCTAAAAGCTGCATGAGTTGGGCATGTTCTGCTAGGGTAGGTCCCCCACCATCAACACGATTGTGTACAGCCGCAATAATCAGATTTCCTGTGGTTGTTGTACATATACCACTGCGAATAGCCTTTTGATTAATAAAGGCGTTGCTAAATTTTTCGCTCTTGCCATCAAGGACAATTTGACGATTTTGCAGTAGCAGTGGTCCTGCTCCTACAATGTGGGAGTAACTGCCAAAAGCTGTAGGACCAGTGGAACTCGTTATTCTTATAGACGAGCCAACGGGTAAAGTAGCTGCATTGCTCGTAGTATTACCGCGTAATGTTAATAAATAGCCATCTTGTGGTATTTGGACGGCAATTTCACCAGCTTTACCTCCTGTTAGCTGATTGATAACCTGGTTTTTCTGGACAACAATAATGATTTCATTGTCAGTGAGAGAAGTGTAGGTTGCTCCCCATGCACTGGTATAACGGGCAATACCGCTTTGAACATAGCCACTATTGAGAGTCAAAATCGGCAACTGGACATTGTTGTTACTGACTAAAATTTCTACTAAGTTGAGACGACCAATGTAAAATTGTCCAGAATCATTCCAGGCGATCGCTCCTCGGTTAAGAATTGGACTTGATAACCACACACCATCCCGACGAATTGCACCCAGAGGTAATTGATTATTACGGTTAAAATAACCGCCGTTAATTGCTGCGACTGCTGAGTATTGTTGTGCAGTTTGAATCAAAGGAGCTGTGCCTATCAAGCTGTTAGGAGTTGTCGAGATAGGTTTCAATTTTATTCCGGAGGTACGGGGATTAATTTCTAACCACACAACAGGAAAGCGTTCTTTACCTAAGTTGACAAACCGCTGTCGCCAATTCAACCCTGGTGCCCATGTAATATTTTTTTCCACCATCGCATCAGGTCGAATTTCAATAATCAGACGATTGGGGTTAGCTACAGTGCGGATCCGAGGAGTTAAACCTAAGGGAACCCCCAGATGGATTATCGTTTGATTGTTGACTACCTCTACCTGTTGTATTAATGCTGGAGATGAGGGAGTTACTAATTTGTCTTGTCCTACTTGCCCTACTGTATTTGAAGGAGTGTAACGTTGTGCCAACATTGGATTGGCTACTCCATCAAGGGTAATGATCCACTCTCTATTTGGTGGCGAGGTAGAACGTGGAGGTGATGAAGAAAGTTGTGTAGAAGAGTTTCCTTCTTCCTCTATTTGAGGTTGAGGTTTTTTGATTAGTAGCCCTTGTGTGATTTGCCAAATAGTTGGGCGATCTAAAGCTACGATAATGCGATCCCGCCACTGTTGCTTATCCTGAGAAATATTTGTGACTTTCGCGCTTGGTGTTGTAACTACTAACGTGTTATTGACGACTTGCATCTGCCATTGGGCAGTTTTTGCGAAATTCGTAACGTCTAAATATCGATATCCACTGGTTAATACACTACTTAACACTAGTGGTTTCGTATCAGATGAAAACCACTGTATTGGTTGCTTGTTTGGATTGCTGCTATCTAAGAAATCTACCCCGAATAATTGCCGAACTGCTGCGTCACTCAGACGAATACTCAACGAGCCTGTTTTTTCGCGCTGCTGCAACCAGGCTCCAGAAAAAATGCGACCATTCAGAGAAATTTCGTTACCATAGGAAATTACCCCGCTTAAAGCAGGAGGTGGAGGTAATGGTTGCTCAAAAGAACTCACAGAGGAAGTACCCCCCTGTTGAAGTTGCTTTTTTTGAGCATACTGCTGTTGAGAGACGAGGAAACGAGGAGAAGTCTCTATGTCCCTGTGTTTGTCTGTCCCCTTGTCAGTTTTTAACAAGAACTGCGCTTTTGCATTCATACCTGTAGCTATGAAGCACAGTAGTGTCACAAGTATTGGTGACACGAAAACCATGACATACCTGCCATTGCTGTTATTGACAATAGCACTGCAATGTTGTTGGCATTTTAAAGTTGGTCTTTCTCCCATAATTCGGAATTTACTTGGTGAAAACAATTCCTTAAAGTATTAAATTCAGGGTATAGCTTTCGCTCTCGTTACAATCATGTGCCTTGTAACGGTGTTGCTTTTGAGTATCGGGAAAGTTTTGTAGAACTTAATATACCCACTACCTCGTACTCGTCACCCACTTTTAACAAAGAAGCTAAATACTTCAGTTGTCAAAATAAAAAAAAGAATGACATGAGTTTTGCTCTCGAACGGGATGTGATATTGTATATATGGGCTTTTTATCTCTTGAAAACAATCAAAAATTTTGTTTTAGTACAGCTATTAATTAGGACAAGCGCTAAGTGACATGAGTGCTCGTGATATATGACAGCTGCTTTGGTTGGCAAAACTAAAGTGATGGCATTTTCAAAGGGAGCGCTTAAAGTCGCAATGCCTCTGTTGTCATGCTGCTAGCAACACAATTGACAATAAAAACCTCAAAATTTTAAAAAACAAAAGGAGACCGAAAATTAGCAACGATAGAATTGTCAAATGAGTCTATAGTGTAATACGCTGATTTTGTTACCGAAGAAACTATAATTGTAGATTTAAAAGTCGTGAAGACATATGTTGATATGTGTTTCAGGCAAGCGACACAAGGCTAGACCTGGAAACTAGCCTTCGCCCTTAAATCTGAAAAATTTGAGGAATAGAACTATAGAACAAAAAACTGCAGGGGCAAAAGTCGTCTCTTACACTCAGTATCTACAAAAAAATAACGATATAATTTTAACACGGGTTCAGCAAATTTCAACCCGAAGTTAAAATTTTTTTTCCCTAATTTTCAGTCATTTTGTTTTTCTCCATATCTCTTCATTCTGATTTAGCAAAAATTTTCCCACAAATGAAGTTGTAAAACTCGTAACCAATGCCTCAGGGACAGTCTATGAATAAAAAACGGATGAATCAAGAAATGACATCGTTAAATACTTCCTCAGGGTTTACCCTGAGCGGAGGCGAAGGGTGTAACTATCAAGGACAAAGATGGCTCGTAGAAGAGCGAGATGCTTGTGGTGTGGGTTTTATTGCCCATCGCCAAAACTATGCCAATCACGAAATACTAGAAAAAGCGTTGGCTGCTTTGACTTGCTTGGAACACCGAGGCGGTTGTAGTGCAGATCAAGACTCTGGTGATGGCGCGGGAATATTGACCGCGATTCCTTGGACGTTGTTCCAGCAAGATTTGGCAGTACACGGGATACAACTTCCCTCTACTGAAAATACTGCTGTGGGGATGATATTTTTACCGCAAGATCCACAAGCAGCGCAAACAGCGCGTGCAGTTGTTGAGGAAATCGCAGAGTCGGAAAAATTAACTGTACTGGGCTGGCGAGTAGTCCCAGTGCAACCAAAATTACTAGGGGTACAAGCAAGAGAAAATCAACCTCAAATTGAACAGATTTTCTTCGCCTCCCAAGACAAAAGCGGTGATGAACTGGAACGTCAACTCTACATCACCCGTCGGCGAATTGGTCAAGTTATTCGCAATACTATCAACAGCAACTGGTCAGAAGACTTTTATATCTGTTCCTTGTCTAGCCGCACAATTGTTTACAAAGGCATGGTGCGTTCAGCAGTATTGGGAGACTTTTATCACGATTTAAAAAATCCGTCATACACAAGCGCTTTTGCTGTCTATCACCGCCGCTTTAGTACCAATACCATGCCCAAATGGCCATTAGCTCAA
Source organism: Brasilonema octagenarum UFV-OR1 (assembly GCF_963888615.1). NCBI lineage: Bacteria > Bacillati > Cyanobacteriota > Cyanophyceae > Nostocales > Scytonemataceae > Brasilonema > Brasilonema octagenarum. The sequence goes on from NZ_CAWPKW010000093.1 coordinate 77,347, forward strand.
CCGATGCGGCTTTTGGGACATAACGGCGAAATTAATACTCTCTTAGGTAACATCAACTGGATGATGGCACGAGAAGCGAGTTTGGATCATCCAGTGTGGAGCGAGCGCATCAACCAACTCAAGCCATTTGTCTACATAGACAATAGCGACTCAGCTACTTTAGACAACGTGTTCGAGTTGCTGGTACGTTCTGAACGTAGCCCATTGGAAGCCTTGATGATTATGGTTCCAGAGGCTTATCAGAATCAGCCACAGTTGCGTGATTACCCAGAGATTATTGATTTCTACGAATACTACAGTGGTCTCCAAGAAGCATGGGATGGACCAGCATTGTTGGTGTTTAGCGATGGGCGCAAAGTTGGCGCAACACTGGATCGTAATGGCTTAAGACCAGCTCGTTACTGCATTACCAAGGATGACTACATAGTCGTGGCTTCTGAAGCAGGAGTCGTGAATATAGATGAAGCCAACATCCTGGAAAAAGGTAGACTTGGTCCTGGGCAAATGATTGCTGTGGATTTAGAAACTCAAGAGGTGCTGAAGAATTGGGAGATAAAGGCGCGCATTGCCAAAAGCAAACCATACGGCGAATGGATACGCCAGTACCGCCAAGAACTCAAATCTTTAGTTAATGGTAAGTCGTCAGCAGTTAATGGTAATGGCGTCAATGGTAATGGACATTCCACAAACAAAATCGATAGACAAGGCTTGCTACGACACCAAGTAGCCTTTGGTTACACCACAGAAGATGTGGAATTGGTGATTCAGCCAATGGCGATTGAAGGTAAAGAGCCAACTTTCTGCATGGGGGACGATATTCCCTTAGCAGTACTGTCTGAAAAACCCCACTTGCTTTATGACTATTTCAAACAGCGCTTTGCTCAGGTGACAAACCCTGCGATTGATCCCCTCAGAGAAAGCTTGGTTATGTCGTTGAAAGTAGAACTGGGTGAGCGAGGTAACATACTACAGCCAAAACCAGAATATGCGCGCAGAATCAAGCTGGATTCACCAGTGCTGCTTGAGCCAGAATTGGAGGCTATTAAGCTTTCGGGATTTGCGACAGCAGAATTATCTACCATTTTTGAAATAGCTGCAGGTCCAGAAGGACTAAAAGCAGCAGTGCAATCTTTGCAAGCACAAGCCGCAGAATCGGTGCGGGCAGGAGCTAAAATAGTCATCCTCAGCGACAGGATAAGTAATGGCATTGATACTGAATACACCTATATTCCCCCTCTACTTGCGGTGGGTGCAGTACACCATCACCTGATCCGTGAAGGACTGCGGATGAAAACATCCCTGGTCATCGAGACAGCACAGTGCTGGAGTACACATCACTTTGGATGTCTGATTGGCTACGGCGCAGGTGCTGTTTGTCCGTATATGGCTTTGGAGACTGTGCGTGATTGGTGGTTTGACCCGAAAACCCAACAGTTTATGAAAGGGGGTAAAATCACTGACATTAGTTTAGAGCAGGCGATCGCCAACTATCGCAAAGCAGTAGAAGCTGGTTTGCTCAAGATTCTCTCCAAAATGGGGATTTCCTTGCTCTCTAGCTATCAAGCAGCGCAAATTTTTGAAGCAATCGGCATTGGGCAGGATTTATTAGAGTTGGGATTCAATGGGACAACTTCCCGCATCGGTGGAATTAGCGTTGGTGAACTCGCTCAAGAAGTGCTGGCGTTCCACAGCAAAGCTTTCCCTGAACTGACAACTAAAAAGCTAGAGAATCTGGGGTTTGTCAAATACCGTCCTAACGGTGAGTACCATATGAACAGCCCAGAATTGGCAAAAGCACTGCACAAAGCTGTTGATGGCAAGAAATACGACCATTACGAAGTTTATAAGAAGTACCTGCAAAACAGACCACTAACGGCGTTGCGTGACTTGCTGGATTTCCAAAGCGATCGCTCACCCATTTCCATTGAAGAAGTCGAGTCGCTCAGTGATATTGTCAAGCGCTTCTGTACTGGTGGGATGTCGTTGGGAGCATTGTCACGGGAAGCCCATGAAACTTTGGCGATCGCCATGAATCGCCTTGGTGGTAAATCTAACTCTGGGGAAGGTGGGGAAGATCCAGTGCGTTACAAAGTTCTGGATGACGTAGACCAAACAGGTCACTCGCCAACCTTACCGCACTTAAAAGGATTGCACAACGGTGACACGGCAACAAGTGCGATTAAGCAAGTCGCGTCAGGACGCTTTGGTGTGACGCCAGAGTACCTGATGAGCGCCAAACAAATTGAAATCAAAATCGCCCAAGGTGCAAAACCAGGAGAAGGTGGACAGCTCCCAGGACCAAAAGTCAGCCCCTACATTGCGATGTTACGGCGTTCTAAGCCTGGAGTGACGCTGATTTCACCACCACCGCACCACGACATCTATTCCATCGAAGACTTAGCGCAGCTGATTTTTGACTTGCACCAAATTAACCCGAAAGCTCAAGTATCAGTGAAGTTAGTTGCAGAAATTGGTATTGGTACCATCGCTGCTGGTGTGGCGAAGGCAAACGCTGATATCATTCAAATCTCTGGTCACGACGGCGGTACAGGAGCATCGCCACTAAGTTCAATTAAACACGCTGGTTCCCCGTGGGAACTCGGCTTGACTGAAGTCCATCGTGTGCTGATGGAAAATAGCTTGCGTGACAGAGTGATTTTGCGCGTCGATGGTGGCTTGAAGAGTGGCTGGGACGTACTTATGGGCGCATTGATGGGCGCAGAAGAATTTGGCTTTGGTTCGATCGCCATGATTGCTGAAGGCTGCGTTATGGCACGGATTTGTCACTTGAACACTTGCCCTGTGGGCGTTGCCACCCAAAAAGAAGAACTGCGCAAGCGGTTTACCGGAATGCCAGAACACGTTGTCAACTTCTTCTACTTTATTGCTGAAGAAGTCCGTAGCCTCCTAGCAAAACTTGGCTACCGTTCGTTGTCAGAACTGACTGGACGTGCTGACTTGTTGAAGGCTCGAGAAGACGTACATATAAATAAGACAACTGCGCTGAATTTAGACTGCTTACTTCAATTACCAAACGCCAGAGAAAATCGCACTTGGCTAGTACATGAGCAAGTCCACAGCAACGGCGTGGTTTTGGATGACCAATTGCTTGCTGATCCAGACATTCAAGCTGCGATCTCTAACCACTCTTGTGTCAGCAAAACACTGACGGTGGTTAATACCGACAGAACTGTTGGTACACGCTTAGCAGGGTTCATTGCTTCTAAGTATGGTGATAATGGTTTTGAAGGACAAATTCACCTGAATTTTAAAGGTAGTGTTGGGCAAAGTTTTGCTGCTTTCAATCTTCCTGGTATGACTCTCACTCTTGAAGGAGAGGCAAACGACTACGTTGGTAAGGGAATGAACGGTGGTGAGATCATCATCAAACCCCCAGCAAATGCTACTTATAACCCAGCACAAAATGTGATTATTGGCAATACTTGCCTCTATGGGGCAACGGGTGGTGTCTTATTTGCCAGAGGTTTAGCTGGAGAACGTTTTGCTGTCCGTAACTCCAATGGAACAGCTGTGATTGAGGGGGCTGGGGATCACTGCTGTGAGTACATGACTGGTGGTGTGGTTGTCGTTCTCGGGAAGGTGGGACGTAATGTCGCAGCCGGGATGACTGGGGGATTAGCGTACTTCTTGGATGAAGATGGTTTGTTTGCTGAGTTAGTCAACCGAGACATAGTTAAACTTCAACGAGTGATTACCTCTGTTGGTGAAAAGCAACTCAAAGAGTTAATCAAAGCTCATGCTGAACGTACTGATTCACAAAAAGCGAGGATGATTATAGAAAATTGGCAGGAGTTCTTGCCTAAGTTCTGGCAATTAGTTCCGCCTTCTGAAGCGGATAGTCCACAGGCTAATCCTCAAGCTGTGGAGGAAAAACAGCTTAGTTCAGTTTAGTTAACCCGCCTTCACAGTGATTGAAGGTCTAACTCCACCACTTGCACACAGAAACTTTTTTGGGTTTGTGTGTGCAACACCCCCTCAAAATAACAGCCCGCCTGTTTTCTGGATTACATTTTTGTAATGTCAGCCAAAGGATAATGAATTTAAAATCGAGTTAGCAGTTTGAATTCATGCGCTTGTGCCCCGGAGTGTGGGCGATCTGCGCTCCGCGCAGCAGCGTTTGCGCAGCGCCCCCTTAGGGGCTAGCCATCGCCATACTGCTAAGCCTATGATTTAAAAACAAGATACCCCGAATCTCCGATTTGGGGTGGTGGTGAGCGACTTTACGTAGTAAGACGCGCAGGCGCGATCCCTGAAGCCGCAGGCGTCTACGCCAAAATCTGGTTCTCGCTTGAACAGTTCAAACTCGATCAGATAACCCGATAAGTTAGTTGCAATCAACTAGCAATACAACTCACCACTGGCGAGTTTAATTGTCCTTGAGTATCTAATGCGCTTTTGCGGACGGACTTTCACCCGAACCCAAATTCAAAGAACACGTTGTTTTCTAACGAGTTTTATCTTTCTAGTAACTTTCTTATTATTAGTGGTTAGTAGTGACTAATAATTATTTAGTATTATTCTTTTGTGCTGCTGCCAAGTGAAGTTCTTGGTCTTCCATTTCTAACAGTTCTGGTATAGTGACAAAGCGATAGCCCTGCTTTCTAAAGTTGTTAATAATTTCTGGTAATGCTTCTAGAGTTCTGGAGCGATTCCCACCACCATCATGCATCAATACAATTCCACCTGGTTTAGATTCTTTCATAACATTCCTAATTAATTTTGGTACAGCAGGACGACTGTAGTCTACGGAGTCAGCAGACCACATAACCAGAGTGTAATTTTTGTTTTTAGCATACGCAGCCACCCCATTATGCATAATTCCGCCAGGTGGTCTAAACAAAGTGGTTCTCGCACCTGTGACTTGATAGATTAAGTCTGTTGTGCTTTCAATTTCATAGGCAGCTGCTTGTGGGTTAAAATAGTGATACCAATGATGCCAAGTATGATTGCCAATAACGTGACCTTCTGCTACAATCCGTTTCCCTAGCTCTGGATAAGTCTTCAGCATCTGTCCAACAACGAAAAATGTAGCCTTTATATTGTTTTTTTTCAGAATATCCAGTACCTCTGGAGTAGAGCCAGCCCAAGGACCATCATCGAAGGTAAGTGCAATAACTTTTTCCCCTTTCTTCAGTTTTGCATTCTCAACAACTGCACCTTTAAAGCGCGATGGTACATCATAGGAAAATCCCTTTGTTTTTGCCTCTTCCTGCCAACTTGTTAGCATTCCCGCCTTGAATGTTTCCATGCGCTGTTGAGTTTCTAGTTTTGCTCCTGTATCTTTCACGTTCGTGGCTTGTTTTTTCTGAGCATTGGAAGTGTTAGAATTGACAGGCATTACCAACCCAACACTTAAACTGGCGCAAAAACAAACTACGGCAATTAGTACTCCATGTGACCAAACATACGATTTGTTAGTTTCCACGTCAAAGCTCCTTGGGGTGGAATCATGAGTTATGTGTTTAAGAGTGTGCGACAGCACATTTTATCTCAATCAGAGATACGTAGGTGTTTTCTGATAATCCAAAATTTTTAAATATAGATTAACAGAAATATAAAGATTATGCTGATAAATGATACAGGTTTAGAGGAAACCAGGATGATCTCGCTTTAAACTAACATATCTAGTAATAATTATAAGTATGATGATTCTTTGGCATAAATAATGTTTTGCGTTGTCTATTTTGAAGTATCAGTTACATAGAGAATACTGTATATTCTACTGCTAAAGCTTATTGAAGACAGAAAAAAATGTTAATTTTTTTAGTATATTCTCTGTTATCAATCATTAGCCCGATGAAAAATACTAGACGCCCGAAACAAAATAAAGTTTCTTATTGTCAAATATATATTTTCTCTTAACGCAGAGTTTGCTGAGAATCATAATTTATCTCAGTACAGCTATGGAAATACTGATGTTTGGGCTAGATAATTTATCAGTTCTTCCTAATAGTTCAGTCATTTTAGTAGTGAATCTACAGTCACGAAATCGTTTGGATTGTTACTTCATTGTTATTCGACTTTCAAATTTATGTTTTCAGTAAAAGTACGGAAAATATCAAAACCGATACAACTCAATTATGTTTAACAATCAAAAATGTGTACTTATTAAAGCATATTATTATGTTAATACGATGTTATCAGATATACTTAACTAACCTGAGTTGTCTGAAAAAATCTTTGAGAAAATTCTATGAAGCTAAGTTTAGATAGAGCTAAGGTTACCACAAATACCGCAGTTAACTCAAAGATAATGTCAGTAAGGGTGAAATCACCTGTACTTACCTTAGTTAAACGCCATTGCGGAAAACTTCTTTTACAAACAAATGCACGCCGTCCTGGTGGTAGCGCAGCTCAAATAACTGAGTTTTTTTGAGAGACTCTACCAAGTTAGTCGCAAACTCTCGATCACTTAGCCAGCCAGGATGACTTAGATTCAATAGTATATAGTCAAACTCTGCCAAATTAGCAGGTGGTGACTTGGCGCTTGTTAACTTGACTACTGGTCTATGTGTTAAGTGCGGGGCAATTTGAGCAGTTGTCAAAACAGATCCTTTTGTTTGAACTAAAGTAACTGCTTGTCGTGTGGCTTGCCAAGTGTCCAGTGAATTTAAGTAAATAGACCAAAAGTAGCCGTATTTGGCTAAAGCTAAAAATGCAACTATTGACCACATTACAATTTTTCGTTTGTTGCGTAACCATCCCTGACCTATCGCAAGGCTAGAAATAACAGCTAACACAAGAAATGGAACTGCTGGAAGAGAATACTGGTTGATCAAGTTTTTTTGCGTTGAGAACTGACTCAGAAGATTGATCCCCAAAGTCGGAACCGCAGCAATCAAAGGCTGCATTCCTTGCACAGAAAGTCCCCAAATCACAGGTGCTACTAAAAACAGCAGATATTCTAGGTTATCTAATGAAAAAATCTGTCCCAACACAAGTCCTGGATTGAGTAGTAAATTTTTAGCAATATCTGGAAAAGAGTTTCCCAAATAGGCATACCGAGAAATGTGACGTTCGACTGACGCCGCTTCGGTACCAAAAAAGGGGATGACAACTTTGGTTGCGATTACAAACCAGCATATACCGCTTACAAGAGCGATCGCACCGCATCGTCGCTTCTTTTCAAACACCAATAGCCAGACTCCCATTGCTGCGACTGTTATAGATAATACAGCTTTACATGCCAGCGTCAGGAAGATACATAAACAAAACCAGGCAGTGCGTTCCAGTCTAGCCGCTAAAACCGCCCATAACAATGCTGGCACAGCTATCACTTCTGGGTGAAAATCAAACAGATTAATATTGAACACTAATGGATACAGTAAATACACTGTAGCAACTGCTATGGCTTGCCCTAAGCTAAGACCAGCATGACGCGCTAAATGCCATGTAGGCAAAGCACCATTAGCCAAGGCTACTGCTTGAACTGCAAATAACCAGTAAACACTAGGGTATATTTTGTAAAATAACGCTAAAACATAAAAAATTAAAGCGGCATGATCACCAAGAATGTGGAAACCAAGGAAAGAAGAAATAGGTGATTGGCCTTGGCTAATTAAGTAAACTGCCTGGTCAAAAATTCCTAAGTCATAAGCATTTGATTGAAAAAGCTCATGTCTTAAGGTGCTACACCCAAATAAAATCAAGGCACTCACGCCAATCATCCAATTTATAAGACTAGGCGAAATCAGTTTTTTCTTCATGACTCTACTTTCCATTTACCCTACCCAAAGTTTTTGGGCAAATCGAACAGCAAAGCTTGCAAGTAGGATAGTAAAAAACAACAGCGTTAGGTAACCCCAGCGAGGGTAGCGAGATAATAATACACCGAGAGCGACACTTGGAGACACAATACCGTAGACCAGACGACTTAAAGAGATGGTACCACCAGATGCTAGTAACAAACCTATACCGCAGAAGCCATAGATAACAGTGACTGGAGTCAATTGAGCGCGTAATTGCCATAATAAGTAGGCACTACCGAAAACAGCAACTATGTTAATCAATGGATCGCCTGCTAGTATCCACAAAAGAAAGACTTAAAAGGTTTGTGTTGTTTCCAAGCTGCCAAGGCAAACGCCGGGATCAATGCCATCCCGTCGGACGCGTTGCTGTTGCGATCGCACCCCAAAAGGCAGTCCAGCCATACTGTTGTTTATCAAAAGCTGCCAAAGCTGCTGTACTTAACAGTAAGTATAGCCCTTCAGTGTAAATGACTCCTGCAAATAGCGATAATGGACACCAAGCAATGACAGCTGTTGGCCACCGCGCTGCACTTTCACCGGCTTGTTTCTTAACCCAAAAGTATAAAAAGTAAAGCGCCGCCAAAAAAGCCAGATTGTTGAGTCATGTTCCTGGCACTTCAAACGGCAAGCCCAAGTTCATCAAAACTCGAATGATTAAGGCAAACAGGGGAAAGAAGGCAAGGATGTGTGACTTGCCATCATTAACAAATTCATATCCGGTGGTAACAATGGCGTGGTAATTTCTATTATCCCATGCATCAAACACCTCCCAACCAAAAGTAGGGGCTTTCAACCTACTTCATCGTAAGGATATAGGGTAAATCAATTTATTTGTGTATACCAAGCAATCTATATTAATGTTGTCTGTCAATCCTGAAAAAATTGTGAAAGCAATAACTCTTCTTGGTTCTACTGGTTCTATCGGTACTCAGACTTTAGACATTGTCGCTCAATACCCCGATCAATTCCGGATTGTGGGCTTAGCGGCTGGAAACAATGTAGATTTGTTGGCTTCTCAGATTCGGCAATTTCGACCAAGTATAGTAGCTATCTGCTCACAAGAGAAGTTGCCAGAACTCAAAGAAGCAATCAAAGACGTTGCTCCCCAGCCGATTTTAATGGCTGGTGATGCTGGAGTTATTGAAGTTGCTCGTTACGGAGATGCCCAAACCGTTGTTACGGGTATTGTTGGTTGTGCTGGGTTGCTACCTACCATTGCAGCCATTGAAGCTGGTAAAGATATCGCCTTGGCAAACAAAGAAACCTTAATTGCTGGAGGTCCGGTTGTTTTACCTCTGATTAAAAAACACGGTGTGAAATTACTGCCAGCAGATTCGGAACATTCTGCTATATTTCAATGTTTACAAGGTCTTCCAGATGGAGGTTTACGACGAATTTTATTAACTGCATCTGGTGGTGCTTTTCGTGACTGGGCAGTAGAGAAGTTAGCAGAAGTCACAGTTGCTGATGCTATCAAGCATCCTAACTGGTCAATGGGGCGTAAAATTACTGTCGATTCTGCGACTTTAATGAATAAAGGTCTAGAAGTGATTGAGGCTCATTTCCTGTTTGGGTTGGATTACGAGAATATTGAGATTGTCATTCATCCCCAAAGTATTATTCACTCGCTGATTGAACTACAAGACACCTCTGTTCTCGCCCAACTTGGTTGGCCGGATATGCACTTACCTTTACTGTATGCTTTGTCTTGGCCCGATCGCATCTACACCAACTGGGAACGCCTAGATTTAGTCAAAATCGGCAGTTTAAGCTTTTGTGAACCAGATCATCAAAAGTATCCTTGCATGAAATTAGCTTATGCAGCAGGTCGGGCTGGTGGTTCCATGCCTGCTGTGTTAAATGCAGCCAATGAGCAAGCTGTGGCTTTGTTTTTAGAAGAAAAAATTCAGTTTTTAGATATTCCTCGGTGTATCGAATGGGTGTGCGATCGCCACGAACGTGACAATCGTGCAAATCCTTCTTTAGATGACATTTTGACAGCAGACAAATGGGCAAGACAAGAAGTTTTAAAAGCAACTCAACAGTTGGAAAATCATTCGCGCATAATATCTTTGCGATAAAAAACGACTCACAACCATAGGTTTTGATTATATTTCTGTCCAGCGTTCAGCTTACTCCTGAACGCTACTTTTTTATTCGTAATTTTTACTTATAATAATGTATAAGAATATAAACATATAGTTGTCTTGTTGCTTATGAGTTTCGCTATTTAGTTATTCATTGATATTTTATTATACAAAAAAAGAGAAATTATTTTTATTGCATAAGTTTTCCGTATATGTTTGGCTAAAAACCTATATATACCAAGAATAAAAACTTAATATTTTTTTTAAAGAAGGTTTTCCGGCATACTAATTTTTAAAACTTTTTATTGTATAGTGAACCCAGAACAACTACAGCAAAAGCTCAAGTAAACTCAACATTCTCAGCAAAACAGTACTGGGGAATGATGAGCTTTTTGTCTGTGGAGGTTCCACGCCAATTGCTGCTTTTTTGGTGCTAACTGGGGTTGCGGAATACTTAATTTAAGGCTTTCACATCTGTAGTCTTTGAGCAGTAAGTTGATCCGATACTGCGGACTATCGTTGTGGAGTTTTACTCAAAAATGCCACTGGGGACAACAGGGAAAACCTCGCTCCGGGTTCGCACGGGGCTGGACTTAACGGACAGGTGCGCGACTGTCGGGAGATCCTTTAGGCAGTCGCCTGACGCCACATTCTTCAACGGGGGGAACCCCCGCACAGAAGTGGCTCCGGAGGGAAACCCCCAAGACCTCGGAGACTACCCCCGGCACTGTCCTCCCCAAGTGGGGCAAGTAGGGTGCACGCTGCGGGACAATGGATGCCAGAGCCGGCACGGCAGTGGCTCCTTAACGCTCAGCACTACTGAATTCCTGAAGAAAGACTTTATGTGTGTCACGGTTACACTCATGAAATTTTCTCTGTTTTGATACCTTCATTGGTAAGACTGTATTTGAAAAAGGTGTATCTATGTTTGCTACCCTGATTGTGTCTTGGATTGTCTACACAGTATTAAGAAATGTGGTGAGAACGACAGTGAGAACTGCGTTTATTAGTGCTACTACTGTTGTTATTTTGCATGCTGGTCTGGGAATTAGCCCTCAAGATATTTGGCATCAGATAATACAGCTACTTCAAGGGTTCTCTCAAGTCCTGAGGGTTAGGTAATATCACTTTTGGATATTGCCCGTTATTAGTCATTAGTTTTTTGTGCTGTGTTCAACCACGTTCTCATGTCTTCTTTGGAGACGCTGAGTCCCCTTGGGACTCAGCGTAACCGCACGCACAGAGCACGGGTGCTTTAGAAATCAGACTACCGTTTTATTAAAAGCGGATTTTTCCGTTCTTTAATCAAACGGATGAGTTAATTATTTTTTGATCCTGAAAGCCGTACCAGGGCATCCATAACAGTACTAGGTAACTGACGCATAATCTTACCTCTTTCTCGATCTACTGCCACTAAAGTCACCTGAGCAGTAACGTATAATTCTTGCTTATCTGGTGATTCAATTGCATAGTCCCAGTTGATACGGACGCCAGTCACCTCAGCCATCCGCGTTCTTACAACCGCTGTTGCACCCAACGCAAGCGGACGGTGATAGCGGATCGAGAGTTCTACAACTGGTAAATCACAGCCCAAAGCGACTAAATCAGCATATTCGATACCGATCGCTCGCAAGCATGCTACTCGTGCTTCTTCCAACCAAGCTATGTAGGAACCGTGCCAGACAATACCTGCATAGTCTGTATGATGCGGGTAGACTCTTATAGAATATTCAAACCAATTTCCAAAGGAACTGCTTGCTGGAGTATCAATTGCAGTAGTTGATTGGAGTTGTGGTTGTTGTGATTTTTCCTCTGACATATCAAATTTTTTGGAGACAAAGATAGATTTTCCAAATCTGGAATAGCATATAAAATTACACGCATATAGTGCAATTTCTTCATAAGCTAAGTGACATGACTGCTCCAGATTCCTTTAACGTCTCGACTCCGCTCGACGTTAAAGCTGAGCGAAGCCGAACGCGAGTGCGTATCCGGAGGACTCAGCTTTAAAGTTCTATATCAAACCTCAAACTTGGTGGGTTTTGGACTCCGGTATTTCTTTAGGTGAGGAAATTTTAGGCTTTGGTTATCAGATGTTAAAAAACTGGCGCTCTATCTGTTATGGCTTCGTTGTGGGCTGTAGATGATAACAGGACTCAGTTTATTATAAGTTCTTTTTATAACTTACTACTCTTAGGCTAGTTGAGCAAAAAAGCTCAAAGTTTACAATCAGTATAAATTGCTTTTACGGAATCAAAATTTACGCACAATCAATATAAAAGCTTGGGTTACCGAAAAATAAAAGGATACATCTGAATGTATTGATTCATGGACACGGAAAAATGCACAAGCTAATTATTCAAGCTCCTGGATTCATGAGCCAGTGGGGTCTTGGGATCCCCCCAACAGGAGTATCTGGTGTCCTGGTCGTGCAACAATACCGTGAATTAAGCGTATCGGCAGAGCGCACGCCGGAGGCTAACGCGCAGCTTGTCCGCAGGGCTTAGGGGTTGACAGCCTTAGTCACTCCTACTATTGGGGACGACTCGTTCTTATCCCAAACGATTTGTCATTGTTTGAGATGGCTTGCTGACTGACATTCATAGGCTGCGGGCAATCATTAAGTATGGCAATTAATTTTTACAATACTCAATACATATAACGCCCCAATGTCACAAAAACAGTGGCAGCAATGTCAATGAAGCTCTAAGATAACGTATGAAAGTTATGAGTTACGAGTTATTAGCCACTGTTACGATTTTTTAACTGTTAACTTTTAACTCTCAACTCTTAACTTTTTACTGTCTAACACCGCTTAGCTAAAAGTTTATTACCTACGCTGGTTGGTATAGGATGCTTGACTATATTGGCAAGTTCCTGTAACTGGTTAACAGCCTCTGCACCTTCGAACTTCATTAATTCGCGGTCATCCCGCCTTTCCGTCCAAGTGATCCCATAATCAGAGACTAAAAACCGAATTAGATGGTTTTCTCCCAGGCTAACCATAAATGAAGCACTATTCATCTGGTCACCACAGGTGTAGCAGGACGCAGGATATCCACGCCTCTCTAAGACAATTGCTAAAGCTTGCAAGTTCATCACTAAGTCTTGGACGAATTGCCGATGTTGTTGTGCTAGTCTCAAAAACATTTTTCCCTCCAAACACCACAGTTATTTGTAACATTTATATTTTCTTTAGATTCCTGCACCAATTGGTATTGTAAACTATCCATTACAATTCACAGATATATATTTATGAATTGGCTACCTAGCTTAGGGTAGTCGATGTAAATTTCGTGTGCCGTATCAAAGTATTCAGTTTGTAGATCTCAAATATCGGATGGAATTTCTAACCTTGTCTTGTTTTTATAGATTCTCGTCAAAGTAGATGGTAAGTGAAAACAATTCCGCTATAAGATTAACTCATATTTGGTACAAGTCAAGTTGATCAAATGCCCCTCTTGTACTTTTATCCGCTATTTTTAGCTATGCTAGTTACCCTTTGTCCCAACAAGGCAGACATACGTCTTCTCAGTCTGTTTTAAGAGGTGATTATCTTGTTAAACGTCTGTACAGTCGTTAAGGAATGTAAAATTTGAAGCTATTGGTAGCAACTTATCCATAGAATCTGATGAAACTGGTAGATGCTCGTAGCTATTTTTTGATTCTCGCTTGGAAAAAGTATCTAGTAGTCGGGAATACGATAGAGCAACCACTATATTGCTGTCAGCAGTGCGCTGTCAAGAGTTGTTGAGCGCCTGAAACTGCCTCTCCAAACTATGTCTTGCGGATAAGCACTTGCGACTTGAGGAGCCACTGCGTTGCTGTCAGACCAGTGCTGTAGGACTGGCTCTGCAAGGCGCTGCTTTAGGCACAGGGCTAGCTCCCCAAGTGGAGTTCCTGCCGTCCCGTTGTAGCAAGTGGCGTAGTTTGCCCGGTTGTTCAAAGCAGCGTCTTTAGATGAGATAGCGACACCTGTTCCTTTATGGTAAGTGGCGTATCAAGCTCCCTAGGAAACCGCTAACGCCGAGGGTGACTATCTGTAAAAGGAGATACCCTGAGCCACGATCCCTAGTGTAAAACCTAAATCGTTTGACTTAACACTGACAATAACTGAACCCAAGATAACCATGTTGCCATTTCGGCAGATATTTTTTTGACTATCTTTTGAGTTACTATTTATACTCTTTAAAAGAGCCATTCCAGAGAAGAACGAGTAGCATTTTAAAAAGTATATGCAATGCCTGAAATTTGAGATATGTTAATAGGAATAGGTTTTTTACATAGAATTTACTTTCATAACTGTTCTCAGTATACTGCATATATTATAGTCAGTTAATTTCTAGTAAATAAATTCACAAAGAAAAAAATAACACAGCCAGGTTTTCCTAGCTGTTGTGTTGAGACTTTGAATCGTTGTTAGAAAGTTATCCAAGCTTGGGTTTAGACAACTTGCCACCAACCGAAAGCCGGACCAATGAAACGAACTATCACCCAAGCGGCGACCAAACCACCAATACCAATCCAGGTAAATCGAGTTGACCATGTGACGAATTTTTCTGCTTGGGTTTTGGAGATCGGAACCCACGGCAAGATTCTGGTTGTATCTTGACCGTATTTTTCTCCCATTGTAGTTTTACGACGCTTTGCTTCACCCATAATTTAAAAATTAATCCCTGAATACTGCTGATAATAGCGCTTGCTTGAAGCAAGAGCTAAAAAATACTGAATAATTTAGAGGACTTAAGCTCAATCTTGGTCTGTGACAGAGGAAAACAGATTGGGATCAAGGTAGTTAATGCGTGCCAGAGGACTCAGAGCACTTAAAACTTGAGCACCATAACTACGGATAATCACGCGACTATCTAGCAAAGCAACGATCCCTTTACTTTCGCGCAATGGGGCGATCGCCCGTTGCAATTCATTCATAGCAATTGGCAACAAGTACAAACGAAACCAATCTTGATGCAACCCCTTGTAGTGCGCCACTCGACCTGCCACTAACGGGTTTTCTAGAGATGGCAAGGGTAAAGTAGCGATCGCCAGAAGCTGGGGAGCAGGCAAAACCTTTTGATGCTCACGCCAAAATTCCCAGCCACTCACCAAAATACCATTTTCATCCAAACAAGTTTTTTCCACCTGTACCCGTGAACCAAACTCAGAGGCAAGAATTGTCCCGACTTGGGCTTTTAGCGGTACATCCCCCACAAGCACAACTGTCAATCCTGGTGCTGTCGCGCTTAAGCAAACCAGCGTCATAACTTTATGAAGAAACGCTGGCTGAAACTCTGGCGTGTTGGGTAAGGGTAACTGGTAAGGTATGTACAATTGAATCGCTTCTGTTTGATTGTCTGAGGAAAACTTGAGGCAAGTTAACTCATCTTCCAACCCGAAGCGCTGGCGAAATAAGGGGGCTTCAGTTTCTGGTTCTACAGCACTGCCAATAAACACCACAGGCTGGCGCTGCCAAATGGGTGATAGTATTTTTCCTAATTCAATGGGCACACAGTGCAAAGAAAATAAACCTTGGCGACGGGCAATAGTTGCCCAAAGTAGAGATGGAGAAGATGAGGGAGAAAGAAGATTTTCGTTTCTGTGTTGAAATTGCTCCCAGAATTGTTTCCAGCTATCCGGTAGGCTAGAGATATCTAAAGCCGAATAAAGACGGAGCAAAATCTCTTCTTGGGCTGGAGAAATCAGATAACATTCGTAGGGATTTGCAGGGTGCTTAAACAGTTCGTGTATGAGTTGCGCCCGTGCAGAACGAATAACTTCAGCTTGGGCTGGCTGGGCAAGCATGAGTTGCTCCCAAGAGAGTGCTTCTAAGCTCACAGTAAGTTCAGAACGTACCCAATCTTCCAAATCGTCAACTCCATCAATAATTGTGGGGATGCCACTAGGAAAATTATTCTTTTTACTCAGCTGTGCTTTTAACCAAGCCGAGGGAGAGATCAAAAAGACTCCTTGGAACTCACCACCAGGCCAAGTCTCACCTGTTCTGATTGCTTTATTAACTTGCAGCCACTGTTGTAGGCGGGGTATTTCTACTTTCGTCAGTCGTTGCTGTACATCTTCAGGGGCAACAATAATCACAGGACCGTGCCACATTAATGCCGAAGCCACAAAGCTGGTGCGATACCGTCCCTGGTAGCCGCAAGCTGCGCCGACTTGAATAAGGGCGCTACGTCCTAGGCGCAAGGCGCGAGCCACTAACCGTGCCATTGTCAAATGATGTGGCCACGAAGGGAAACCTGCCTGCGATCGCAGGAAGTTATGTAATGACAAATGAACTTCTGCTTCAATCACACGCTTTTAATCCCATACAAAGTAAAGTGATTTTTGAGTTGCTTTTAGCCCCATTACTATTATGTTGTCAGTTTCAGGAATGAATTGTTATGTGTTAATTGTTGGTTGTTCATTGCTGATTGTTATGGTAACCATTAACCACTAACTAGTATCCAAATACCCACCAATTATGCCAACTTACACAGGAATCTCCAGCGAAGCTTTCAGGCATCCTCTGGATCGCCAAGCAGAACAAGCCTTGCGTAATTTACCAGGATTTGATTTTATCGCCCGTAAATTTGTGGAATTTTTTGTCGAACGCCCCCAGTTAGTCTATTTAATGGGTAACACCATCCAAGTCGGGCCACGCCAATATTCCACTGTTTACCAGATCTTTCGGGAATGTGTGCGGGATTTGGATATTTATCCAGAACCAGCACTCTTTGTTGAGCAAAATCCCCAAGCAAACAGCTACGCGCTGGGGCAAGAGCATCCTTATATAGTGATAAATACAGGGACATTGGACTTGCTAAGCGAAGCCGAAATTAGGGCGGTGCTAGCCCATGAGCTGGGGCATATTAAATGTGGTCATACTATTCTAATTCAAATGGCGATGTGGGCAATGAGTGCTGCTTCTGCGATAGGGGAGTTGACCTTCGGTATAGGTAATTTTGTCACTCAAGGTTTGATTTACGCTTTTTATGAGTGGCGACGTAAAGCTGAGTTGTCAGCAGATCGTGCAGCATTGTTAGTGACGGATGACTTAAACTCTGTTATGACTTCTATGATGAAAGTCTCTGGAGGCAGTATCAAATATGCGAACGAATGTAGTTTGCAAGAATTTATCCGCCAGTCAGAAGACTACCAAGCACTCGATGCAGATGGACTGAATCAAATATACAAATTTTTGATTTACAATGGCGCTGGTGGTACAATGCTTGGTCATCCTTTCGCTGTAGAACGGATACACTACCTGCGCCAGTGGGCAACCTCAGAAGAATATCAGCAAATTAAGAAAGGTAATTATCAGCGAGCAACGGCTGCAGGTGCAGTCAATGTAGAATCACAGACTCCCCAAAATCAAGAAGTAGAAACTTTGCAGCGACAAATTGAAGAGTTGCAAAGGGAAATTAATCGCATTAAAAGGTCTGAGTAACAACGTATTGATGCGACTCGTTTGCTCACAATAGACTTCGTAGCAGTTGTAGGAAAAGGGTAAAGGGTAAGGGGAAAAGAATAAGAAAAATTTCCCCTTTCCCCACTGCTTACACCCTAGCTTGGTTCTGGCTACCGCGAGTACGAAGTGAGTTACCCCCGAACCCGGAGGGTGCTTTCTGGTAAGTGAGAAGAACTTCAGCAATTGCTTGCGAAATTGGTAAGCCAGGAGAGCCTTCTAGCCAGAAAAATTCCCCAACAGGGTTAATTTCCAGGAATACGTGGCGTCCGTCAGGTGTTAAGATAATATCAATTGCCCCATAATTTAAACCGAAGTAACTCATCAGTTCGAGAAGTTTCTTCTGGACATCTGCTGGCAAATTGTAGGACTCCCAAGCGTTGATTAAAGCAAGTCCTTGTCGTCGCCAGTCGTATTGAGCTTTTTGATTGCGTTGTGAGTCGATAGCCGCAGTGAAAATATGCTGTCCGACAATTGTTGTGCGCAACTCTAGCGCCTTTGGCAGTTTCTCTTGAAACGTCATTGGGCAGAAACGCAGTGCCTGAAGATTTTCTAAATCCTCATCTTTGACTAGGTTCGTAAAAACAACCTGTTCTTCGCCTTTCTCATCGTAGATTGCGAAAGAAGAAAGCATTTTCGCAATCATTCCTTGCTCGCACTCCAGAGCAAATTGCTTTACTGTCTCTGGATTGTTTGTTGTCAAGGTGCGTGGGGTATCTAAACCAAGTTCCCGTGCGACTTGCAACTGTAGTTGCTTGTTTTCGGCTAAACGGACATTTTGCAGGGGATCGAGCTGGAATCCTTTGATACTAGCAATCATTCCCTGAATGGTGACGCGAGATTCTTGAAGTGAAGCTTGTCTCAATTGCGCGTCCATCTTACCAGGAATTCTTGACCCAATGGCAATTCGCCGATACCAAACTGCAGAAAGCTCACTCAAATCTAGCTTTTGTTCGTCACTTGTAAGAATCAGCTTTTCACATTCTTTGGTGTGGTAAGCATCTAGCTGAACTTCTGTGGGAAATCTGTCTGTGTCAAAACGAAATGCTTTTCCTCCTTGAGCTTTTATTGCGTTCATCACCAGAGGAATGCTTTCGTTGTCTTGGCTATGAGTAATGATTAAAACTGTCATATTAAATCGTGATTAAAAAAGTCTTATTTATGAACTTGAAAAAAGGTTTTATGATTTTGTGATCAGGGCGTCTGCGATCGCGTTTGCGTAGCGCCCCTTTTGGGGCTAGTGCTACAGCATAGCGGCAGATCGCCTCATAAATCGGATAGCCCAAATCTCGCTTTTGTGTTTGGGAATTTCTTCTTGAAATACCATGTCAGTACGCCTTGAACTTCAGTTCAGGGCTGCATAGCCAAAGTCCGTTAAAACGGACTCAAAGATTTACCCAGTCCGTTTTAACGAACTTTGATTTTGAGCCAAGAAATTGATTTTTTGGCCGACTAAAAAGCAGATGCAAGATCTGAGTAAACAGAGATTTTAGAAGACAAGTGACAGGGTACAGGGGAACTGTAACCTGTCACTTATTGCTTTTTTACAGTTATCAGTTATCAGGTAGGAAACGGACTCATCCACCCCTTGTTCATTGCAGCTGGTACT